>JAEHCT010000156.1 GCA_020697635.1 Candidatus Bathyarchaeota archaeon | reverse complement strand
AGAAGCTCGATTATGCCCTCCTCGTCGCCTTGAGAATAGTATCTGAAGATAATTTCACTCAATGAGTCGAGTATCTTACGACGATGTATAATATTTTATCTGAACAATCAGACTTTTTTAATCTCATTAAAAGGGATTGAGGATGGGCGTCTACTTCTCTAGGCCGCTCATCCTGCGGACCTGTACCCTGGTTTTATCGAGTTAACTGATCTTCTTGAAGACATAGATGGCCCATCCCTGTGTGCTTCGTCCCTCATCTAGGTACGCGTTCTTGCCATGAAGAACCTTAGCGAGAAGCTCCTCGTTGTCAGTGTCATCTGGGTTCTCTGCCCTGTATTGTTCTGTTGCCAGCCATTGAAGCGTCTCATAGTGATCCCAGTCGTCCTCGTCACTCACCAAGGTGTATGCGCATCTTAGACCCAGCTCCTCACCTATCCGTACGTTACCGACGTGGCTGCTATAGTCCTCTCTCTTCATGTTCTGTGATTCAAGGTAGTCACCGCTTGGCTCCCGCCTCCAGAAGGGCTCACCCACTACTACCCAGCCCCCCGGGGCAGTCATCTCGGAGAGAGCCTGCAGCGTCCCACGGTGCCCACCGTAAACCCAGCTCGCTCCAATGCAACCAGCCAGATGATATTTTTCACCGTTATCTGGTGTATAGTCTGCTCCATCCATCTCTATGAAAACCAGATCCGCTTCAGGCACTCGTTCCTGTTTCTTTCTCATACAGTCACGGATACAGTATGGTGAAAGATCTACGCCTACTCCCGAGACATCGTGTAGCTCGGCGAGCCTGACTAGGAACTCACCCTTACCACAGGCTATGTCAAGTACACGGCTTCCCTTACTGAGTGGGAGCGTGTCGCATAGCCTGTAGAATTTTTCCTTCGTCATGGGGTTGCAGACGAGGTGCCTCTTATGGGTGATGTCGAAGTACTTCCAACGGTCCATGCCTCACTAATGCTGTCAATTGTTGAAAACGGTTACGCGAACAACGCAAATTTAGAGGTGAAAACGCTTGCGGTGGCATCAAACCACGCTTTTACTCTACAGGAAACTCGATTACAATAAAAAGGGATTAGAGAGTGGCGTCTACTTCTCTAGGCCGCTCATCTTGCGGACTTGTGTGCCGACTTTCTCGATCTCCAGGGCGTCGCACTCGGCCATGAGCTCGTCGAACTTTTTGGCCCCCGCCTTGGACTCGTCGATCCATGTCTTGGCGAAGCTGCCGTCACGGACGGCCTTCAACGCCTTCCTCATGTTTTCCTCGACGTGGTCGTCCACGATCATGGGGCCGATGGTCATGCCGCCCCACTTGGCGGTGTCGCTGACGGCCCTGTACATGCCTCCGATGCCGCTCTTGTAGATGAGGTCGACGATTAGCTTGAGCTCGTTGCAGACCTCGAAGTACGCAAGCTCGGGGGGGTACCCCGCCTCTGTGAGCACCTTGAATCCACGCCTGATGAGCTGGTCGACGCCGCCGCAGAGCACGGCCTGTTCGCCGAATAGGTCAGACTCGGTCTCGTTCTTGTAGGTGGTCTCGATGACCCCCGCTCGTCCCGAGCCCAGCGCCTTGGCGATCGCAAGCGCCTTCTCCAGCGCCTTCCCTGAGGCATCCTGGTGGACGGCGACCAGCGAGGGCACACCGAAGCCCGCCTCGTACTGGCGCCTCATCTCTGGGCCGGGGCTCTTGGGCGCCACCATTATGACGTCCACGTCCTTCGGCGGCTTGATCTCGCCGAAGTGGATGTTGAAGCCGTGGGCGAACTGCAGTGCCTTCCCTTTCTTCATGGCCAGCCCCACCTCCTCCCTGTAGACCATGGGCTGAGCCATGTCCGGGATGAGCATGAGGACTACGTCGCCCTTCTCGGCGGCCTCAAGGACCGTCATGGGCTTGAACCCTTCCGCCTCTGCCTTCCTCCAGCTCTTTCCGCTTGGGCGGAGCCCGACTACTACGTTGACTCCGCTGTCTCTCATGTTGAGGGCCTGTGCTCGGCCCTGGCTGCCGTAGCCGATGACGGCCACGGTTTTCCCTTCGAGGACCGACTCGTCTATGTCCTCGTCGTGGTATACCTTAACCAAATTCATTCACCTAGCATTAGCCGCCCCTTCTCTATGGCGGTCACTCCTGTCCTCGACATCTCGACGATGCCTATGCCTCTTACGTAACCTAGGAACTGGTCCAGCTCCTCGGGTTCACCCGTGATCTCGGCGATGATGTTCTCGTCGTCGATGTCCAGTATGAGCCCGTGCTGGTTGTTGATGTAGCGTAACGCATCTTCTCTGGCCATGGGGTCGATGGTCTCCAGCTTCACCAGCAGCATCTCGCGGCGCACGGTGCGCAGCGGGTCCAGGCGCTTCACCTTAATCACCTCAAGCATCTTGTCCAGCTGCTCTATGAGGTTGTGCAGCGTCTTGGCGTCGGCGTCCACGGTGATAGTCATCCTGCTGTAGCCGCTGTTTTCTAGGGCGCCGACGGTGATGCTGTCGATGTTGAAGCCCCTGCGTCTGAAAAGGTTGCTCACCTTGAACAGGACGCCCGGCTGGTTCTCAACTAGGAAGCTCACCGTGTTCTGGGGCACCTAGTCTGCCTCCATGAGCGTGTCGTTGAGCCCCATCCCCGGCGGCACCATGGGCATAACGTTCTCCTCGGGGTCGATGGGCACATCGATGACCGTGGGCACGTCTGCCTTGATGCCTCTCCTGACGGCTGCCCTGAAGTCCTTCATGGTTTCTACCCTGACGCCTTCGGCGCCGTAGGCTTCGGCCAGCTTAACGAAGTCGGGGTTGCCCTTTAGCTTGACGGCCGAGTACCGTTTATCGTAGAAGAGCCTCTGCCACTGGGCCACCATGCCCAGCACGTTGTTGTTCAGCACCACCACGATCACGGGGAGCTCCTCCTCGACCGCCGTGGCCAGATTGTTCTCCGTCATGCCGAAGCTGCCGTCGCCGGCGATGTCCACGACCGGGACACCTGGCTTCGCCGCCTTGGCGCCTATCGCCGCCGGGAACCCCCAGCCCATGGTGCCAAGGCCGCCGCTGGTGTGGAAAGTCCTAGGCAGGTAGGCGTCGAAATGGAGGGCCGCCCACATCTGGTTCTGGCCCACCTCCGTGGCTGCTATCGCGTCTCTAGGGAGTTCATCTCTTAGGGCCTTGAGTACCGCCGGTGCCCGCAGATAGGGGCCGTTCTTCTCGTTCTCGGCGTCGTAGACACACTTGAACTCCGTGATCCTGTCTCTCCACTCGGTGATCGGCTCCCAAGTCCTAAGCCTCTTGACTCGTTCCGTGAGCCCCTGCAGGGCGAGCTTCGCGTCGCCGACAACCTTCGTCATGGCCTCCACGTTCTTGTCTATCTCGCTGCGGTCGATGTCGACGTGGATTATCTTGGTGTTAGGCGCGAAGTCGGCTATCTTGCCCGTGGTCCTGTCGCTGAACCTTGCCCCCACCACCAGCAGCACATCCGACTTGGGTACCATCATGTTGGCCTCCATGGTGCCGTGCATGCCGCAGAGCCCCAGGCTCAGCGGGTGGTCGTTGGGGAACGCCCCCTTACCCATGAGGCTGGTAGCCGTGGGCGCCAAGAGTAACTCCGACAGCTCCACGAGCTCGTGGCTCGCCCCCGAGGCAATGACTCCGCCGCCCGCCATTATGAGGGGCCGCTCGGCCTCAGCCAGAATCTTGGCCGCCCAATCGAGCTCGTGGGGGTCTGGCTCAGGGTTCAGCCGGTAGCCTCTGAACTCGACCTTCTCAGGGAACTCTATGTCCCCTCTGAGGGTGGTGCAGTCCTTGGGTATGTCCACGAGGACGGCTCCCTTCCGCCCGGTGTTCGCTATATGGAACGCCGTCTTGACAGCGTGCGGGATCTCCTCGGGCGCCCTGACCTGCACGTTGTACTTGGTCACACTGGCGCTGACTCCTATTATGTCGCACTCCTGGAAGCCATCGCTGCCGATGACGTCCCTGTTCACCTGCCCGGTGAACGCCGCGACGGGGCTTGAGTCGATCTGGGCGGTGGCGAGCCCCGTGACTAGGTTGGAGGCCCCTGGGCCGCTGGTGGCCAAGCATGCGCCCACCTTGTTGAGGACCCGGGCGTAGCCGTCGGCCATGTGGGCCGCCCCCTGCTCGTGGCGGGCCAGTATGAACCGCATGTCGCTGTCCAGTAGCTCGTCGCATATCGGGATGACGGCGCCTCCGCTGATGCCGAAGATGGTTTCGACGCCTGCCCTCTCGAGGCTGCGCACGAACGCCTTGGCTCCGATCATCTCAGTCATGTTTAGCCAGCTCCCATATGCGGCTAACGCGGTACCCTATCAAGGCGCCGTTGTGTCTTGGTTCGTTGACGCT
>JAEHCT010000155.1 GCA_020697635.1 Candidatus Bathyarchaeota archaeon | reverse complement strand
CCTCATCTCCTTGATGAGGGGTCCACGATCCTTGGCTTTACCCAGTCTACTCTTGATGGAGTCCACGTCGCTCTGAAGCGTCTCGGCCTCCGCGACCAAGCTTGAATACGTCTCCTCTATCGAAGCCTCTATCGCGTCGTGGCTTCTTCTGAGGGCTTCCGTGTCGCCTTCGTTGCGGGCCTTTACCCACTCCCCCAAGGAGTCGAACAGTGTTTCGCCGATGATCGTCGGGTGTCCCGCCGCCTTGGCCTCCTTGCCGTATGCCTCGTTCCACGGCGTGTTGTAGAAGGCTCTGGTGTAGCGGAGGTAGACCGGGAACGGTAGGCCGAGCATCTGGGCCGCTGGGATCACCTCTGCGTAGTAGCTGGTCTCGCCGGGGCCCCCTATGTGGGCGAGCACAGGCATCGCGGAGTCCACGATCACCTGCCTTGAGTCGACCCTGGGGCTTATCCAGTCGATAACGTCGCTGAGGTCTGGGCTGGAGGCGCTGAATGAGAACTCGTACTCGGTCTCGCAGCGGGGGCACTTACCCTTCACCGACGCGGTTGAGCCGCCGCCCACGTACCTTGGCTCGATCCTGGCCCTGTTGCAGCCGGGGTCGGAGCACTCTAGGAAGAACGGCACGTAGTCCCTGCTCCTCATCCCTATCTGGGGTCTGAACCCGTGTGCCTCCACCCGCTCGGCGGCGTCGTTGGAGGCCTCGATGAAGCCGCTTCTGTTGGGCTCAGAGAGAAGCGTCTCGTAGCCCCGCTGGAAGAAGGGCCTTATCCCCGGCTTCGACGGCGACATTATGGGTACACCGAGGCCGGCCTCCAGGTTGACGACGGTGCCTATGATCTTCGCCGCCCAGTCCGAGACGTTGTCGGTGGAGTAGTAGGCGCCCCGGACGACGGTGAGTACGTGATCGACGTTCCTCATGACGTGCTCCCGGGTCTCAGGCTTCACGCCCTTCATGATTCCCCTGTAGTTGCTCGTGATCTTCTCCAAGGTCTTGGTCAGCCACTCCTCAGGCGGGTTGGGGAGTAGATGGATGGGGCTGCCCTCGTACTCCGGGCCGGCCGGGTAGGTGACCAGCAGCCCCCTCGGCGAGGGGCTTGGCATCCTGATGTTAACGAGCTCGGGCTGGACGCCGTCGTAGTCTGCGTTGTAGAACACGGGTACATATCCGCCGTCGCCCATGCTGCAGAGGGTGTGGGCGTACGCTATCTTGTTCAGTATCAGGCTGGTGCCCGCGAGGCACATGGGCTGCTGCCCCGCCTCCACGACGCCGGCGTCCAGCGAGTCTATCCTCTCGCTGACCCTGCCCGTGAGCAGGCCCAGCTCCCGCTGATGGCCCTTGAGGGCCTTCTTGAAGCCCTCGACGTCCTCCGGCGGCGAGCCGTACCTCTCCCGTATCCCCCCCAGAAGCGACGCCGCCTCACCCATGTTAGCCGGGATCACGCCCCAGAGAGTCTTCGCCAGCTCGGCTCTGGAGTCGTCCTTGACGTATTCGCTGTAGATCAAATGGGCCTGAGGAAGCGCGTCGACGGACAACGGGTTCACCTAAATCGTATCGAAAGACAAAGGAGGCAATAAAAACCCTTTCAGGCTAGTCCTAGGAGCCTCGCCGCGTTGCCGTGGAATATCTTCTCTATGCTGCCCTGCTCCAGACCCACGGAGTAGCAGGCCAAGAGCTGCTGTCGTAGATACTCCTGGCTGAAGCCCCTGGGGAAGTAGCTGGAGTCGGTGCCGAACACCAGCCTCTCCGGCCCCACCGTCTCCATGACCTTCCTGATGAGGTCCTCCATGGTGAGCCTGTAGGGCATCCACCTCATCCACTGGTTGCTGCCGGAGGAGTCGATCAACACGTTTGGGCACGCCCAGCATAGCTGGAGTAGCTCCCTCCAGTAGCAGGCCCCGAAGTGGGGTACCACGAAGCTCAGCGTGGGGAAGCTGGACGCAACCTCCCAGAGCGTGAGGGGGTTCATGTTCCTCAGGTCCCTGGGCGGGCCTCCTCCGCCGCCGAGGACACCGAAGTGCATCAGCACCGGCACCTTCAGCCTCTCCGCGGCCTCCCAGAGGGGGTAAAGCACCCTGTCGTCCACGGGCCTGGTCTGGCTGGACGCTATCATCTTGTAGCCCCTGAGCCCAAGCTCCTCGACGGCGCGGTCAAGCTCCCTGTCCGCGTCTTCGCTGAAGGGGTCGTGGTGGGCGAACCCGGTGAACCTGTCGAGGTGCGTGGCGACTAACCCTGCGAGTCTGTCGTTGCCGCCGCCCGTCACGAAGTTCACCCTCTCGACGCCCTTCGCCTCGATGTCCGACGCCCACCTCTCGGCCTGCTCCTCGTCGCTATGCGCCTCGGTCTCCGGGGACTCGAACCCCCACATCCTCCGCCACTCGCCCCTATAGCGCTGGCTGTTCTCCAGGATCACCTTGGCCTTCGTTTCGCCGTACTGTTCGACGAGCCTCTGCCTCCACCCCCCGGAGCCGGTGCGCCGAACCGGGAAGTGGCTGTGGAAGTCGATCACCTTCAAGCCGTAGAGATTCATTGCCGTCGCCTTAACCATATAATGGTGTAAGGGTAAAAGATTTGAGTCGCTAGAGGAGGCTGCGCGTCGCCTTTGCCTCGTAGAAGGGGCCGTTGGAAGGCATCGGCTCCTCTAGGAACGCCTCGGCGTACACGCAGCCCGCCTGGACGCCCCTGAGCTCAGCCTTCTTCATGTTGTATTTCTGGTAGTAGCCCCACGGGAACTTAGCCAGCTGGCTCGTGTAACTATCCACAGCCTCCATCTTCCTGTCCATGACCCCGGTGACGTCCACGAGGACGTGGGGCTGAGGGATGAGGGTGTTGACCTCCATGAGCAGCAGCCGCTCCACGAGGCACGGCTCGTCATAGGTGGTGGTGTGGGCCGCCCACTCCACTGCCTCCTTTACCACCTCATAGGCCGCCCTGTGCTCCCTGTGGTAGTCGAAGGGCAGGTGGGTGATCACGACACTGGGGTTTTTCTCCACGATCACGTCCGAGACGAGTCTTATGAGCGAGGGGCTGTCCCCGACGTGGAGGTCATCGAAAACGGTGGGCTCGCCGAGCCCGAGGGCTTGGGCTGCGGAGAATAGCTCCTCACGCCTCTCCGGCGGGTTACATGTCAGGCACAGCACGTCCACCGGGGCGTTATCCGTGTGGGCCGCGAGTGTTCCGCCGCAGCCGAAGGTCTCGTCGTCGGGGTGGGAGACGATGGCCAACAATCCTCGCTTCATAGACACCAGTTGATCCATGGGTGGGTCCGATATATAGTTGACCGGCTCTGGTAAATCTTATCTAACGACTCGACACCAAAATACACGTTCTGAGTGATCGATTTGATCGAGATAAGGTTCCACGGAATGGGTGGACAGGGAGCAGTCATGGGCGCCCTCATGCTCGCCGAGGCGGCGTTCAGCGAGGGCAAGCACGCCCAGAAGATCCCCGTCTACGGCGGCATGCGTCGAGGGGGAGACGTCACCGTCTTCCTCAGGCTCGACGACAAGCCCATCAGGCGGACAAGCGGCATCTACGAGCCCGACGCCTTGGTGGTGCTGGACCCAACCCTCACGGCGCACGAGACGGTGACGAAGGGGCTGAAGAGAGGCGGCACGGTCATACTCAACGACACCCGAAAGCCAGCCGAGGTGGACCTGGGCGTCGAGCTATCAACCACCGCGACGGTGGACGCCACGAGCCTCAGCACAGAGATCTTCGGGATCCGAGCCATACCCATCACCAACACCATCCTGATGGGCGCGATAGCCAAAGCCACGAACTGGGTGAAGCTAGAGTCGCTGTACGAGCCCATAACGCACGCCTTCCCCGGCAGGATAGGCGAGCTCAACGTCGACGCCTGCAAGAAGGGGTACGACGCGGCGGAGGTGGCTTGATGGCCCAGATAGTGAGGGCGTTCGCCCCCAAGGCGGACCACGAGAAGTGCATAGGCTGCGGCCAGTGCGAGACATACTGCCCCGAGGGCACGGTCATGCTCAACGACGACAGGAAGCCCATCTTCGACTACAGGTACTGCAAGGGCTGCGGCGTCTGCGCCAACGAGTGCCCCGTGGACGCCATAGAGATGGTGAAGGAGGGAACACAATGAGCTTCACACGGATGATGGAGGGAAACGAGGCCGCGGCCTGGGCGGCCAAGCTGGCCAGAGCAGAGGTGGTGCCCGCCTACCCGATAACGCCCCAGACCGAGCTGATCAGCCACATCGCGTCCCTCATCGAGGAGGGCACCATGAAGGCCGAGTACATCAAGGTCGAGGGAGAGCACACCGCCATGGCAGCCGCCATAGGCGCCTCCGCCGCCGGCGCCAGGGTGTTCACCGCCAGCAGCAGCC
>JAEHCT010000154.1 GCA_020697635.1 Candidatus Bathyarchaeota archaeon | reverse complement strand
GCGCCGAAGAGGATGAACCTCATGTTCCGCTTGAGGCTGCCCCTATCCTTCGCCAGGATGCGGGCGATCTCCATGACCACGGCGGCGCCGGTGGCGTCGTCCAAGGCCCCCACGGCTATGTCGTGACCCTCGTAGTGGGCCCCGTAGACCATCCACTCGTCTGTGTCGCCTACGCCGGGGAGGTCGGCTACCACGTTCCACGTGTCCACGTCCAAGTTCCTGCATCTTGTCTCCAGCCGCAGCCTCACCTGTCCCTTCCTTTCGAGGATGCGGGCGAGGTACATGCCTTCCTCGTAGCTGACGCCTATCGCCGGCACTATGGGGCTGATGCCTCCGGTGGGCGGCCCATAGGCCGGGTAGTGATTCATGAATATCCAGCCGGCGGCTCCCGCCATGACGCTCCTCTGGTACTTCTCGCTGCGGTGGAGGTACCGGGTCATGCCTTCCGGGTTGCCGCTGTTAACCATGACGATCTTTCCCTCGATATCGTCCCGCATCGCCTTGTAGACGCCGAGGGGCCCGGCGCCCAGGTAGATGAGCTCGGCCTCGACGGATCCCTCGCAGCTCATGGGAAGCGCGATGCAGTCGATCTTCTTCCGGTTGGGCATAAGCATCTCCAGGCTGCTGCCGCCGCGGATCCAGCCCGGGATGACGAACTTCTCAAGGTGCACGTCCATCAGGTCGTACTCACTGAGCTTCTCCGCCATGTACTCGCAGCTCTCCAGGTCTTTCCCGCTGCCCGGCCACCTGCTGTCGTACTCGTCGCAGAGCGTCGTGACCGTCTCCATGGTCTCGGCGCTGCTGTAAGCCTCGCCCAGTATCCTCTTGTCAAGTTCAAGGTAGGGTCTAGACATAGCTATCGTGTAATAATAGATGCGGAACAATAGAAATGGTTTGGGCTAACCCGTCGGCGAGAACAGGTTGATCGCCACGTACAGGACGTACGGCACCAGCGCTATGATGAACGCCTTCCCTCTGCCTATCTTGTAGTTCTCCGCCACCGCGTATGTTATGTATACGAGGGCCGCCAACCCGAAGACCGTGAACAGGTTGGTGCCTATGACGGCCCTTAGGACGCCGTTCTCGATCTCCCTATTGGTCACGAAGTAGCCCGCCAGCTGGCTGGGCGACGATATGAACGAGTCTGCGATCCTCAGCACGTAGTTCAGCGTGTGAGGCGTCGCTGCGAAGCCGTGCATGGCGAAGAGCCTCTTCATGCTTCCGCCGCCCCCCGTGAGCGTCGCGGCGCCGTGCATGAGCAGCGTGGAAGCCCCGAACCCCACCAGGATGCTGACGGCTACTCCTATGCCCGCGAACAGCCCCATGCTTCCGCCCAGCTGGGAGGCGTCTACGCCAGCTTGGCCGAGCTGGGGAGCCAGCACCTCCAACGGTATCTTGGACATGTATGTGGACGCTGACGCGGCGGCCAGCACCACCATCAAGAACACTATCAGGAGACCCCTCGTGAGGTCTCTCTCAGACACGTATTGGAAGGTCTCCCGGGGCCTCCTAAGTACCCCGGCGACCAGTTCAACGAATCCCTTTCTCTCTTCACTCATGTCTCAAAGCCTCCACTGGGTTGAGGTTGGACGCCCTCCACGCCGGGTAGAGCCCCGACAGTATGGACGTCACCATGGCGAAGCCAACCACGAACAACCCCAGGCTCATGGACGGCCTCACCGTCAAGTCTATGAAGTTTCCTATAACGGAGCCGAGGAAGAACCCGAAGGCGGCGCCCAAGGCCCCTCCCACGATGCCGGTGAACATGGCCTCGCTGAGGAACATAAACAGCACGTCTCCGCTCTTGGCGCCCACAGCCTTCATGGTCCCTATCTCCCTCGTCCTCTCCATGACTGAAACCGTCATGGTGTTTATAATCCCGACGCCCGCCACCAGCAGCGAGATGCCCGCTATGCCGCCGAGCACCGACTGTATAGTGCCCAGCACCGAGCCCACCATCTCCATCGCCGACTCCGAGGAAACCACCGTCACCCTGTCCCCGAGCCTGTCTTCTATCCCCTCGATGGCGGCGTCCACCTCCTCTATGGTCGCCGCCGTGGCCAACACGAAGTCGAACTCGCCACCCACCTCGTAGAACTGCTGGGCCGTCTGCAGCGGTATCGATATGCTGTCGTCGAGGTTGAACCCGAAGCTGCTGCCCTGCGCATCCAGGATACCAATGACCCTGAGGGTGAGCTCCTTCTCGGCGTCGTTTACGGTGGACTTGATCTTGATCCTGTCTCCTAGGTCGATGACTCTCTCGTCAGCGTCCACGGGCTTCGCCACGTTCGCGCCTATGACCACGGCCGCCGTGTCGCCGCGGACGAAGTTCCTGCCCTCCTCGATCACGGTGTTCTTGTTGATCTGGGCGTACTCCTCAGTGACGCCGTAGACATCCGTGTAGAAGCTCTTTCCCTTGACGGTGAAGCTGCAGTACTTGTTGGCGATGATGGGCGTCGCCGCCTCCACCTTGGCGGTCCTCTCGATGATGTCCAGCTCCCTCCAGTCGAGGGTGTCCGCCACAATCCCCTGTCCATGACGGACCTCGCCGGGGATGACTATGATGTTGGTGGGCCCGAACACCTCGAGCTGCCCGGTGACGCTGTCGGTGAGCCCCTGGGTGACGGAGACGAGCCCCGTAACCGCCGTGCAGCCGATGAGTATACCCACCAGGTTGAGCGCGAAACGGAACTTACGCTCCCTCGCCCCCTGCGTGGACATGAGGAGGATGTCGAGAGGTTTCACGCCCTCACGCTCACGGGCCCAGCCCTAGTAGCCTGCGTATCCAGACCCAGAACCCGGAGGGCCCCGCGTCCTGGCCCGGCTGATTGGCGTCGCCGCCGACGCTCATCGTGAACTCAAGCTGCTCCTCGTGCTCCCTGTTCAGGTGGTCCCTGTAGTCGATGCTGAGGGTCAGCGGGTGGTCGCCCTCCTCCGCGTCCTCGGCTACTTTGAGGTTTATGTCGAAGGGGATGGGGCTGTCCGGGTCCACGGCGCCGATGTACTCCGTGCTGCCGGCCACCCGCCTGAAGACGTCGTCCTCGACTAGGCCTATGCTCACGAAGTCCACGCTCTCCGTCCCTATTAGGAGGAGGTCTGCCTCAAGCTCCTTATTCTCGCCCCGTCTCACCGCCTCGGTGGGGGTGTCGATGAGCTCGAACTCTATGAGCCCTTCCACCATGACCGTCAGAGTCTCGGTGAGGCTCCCCGCGACGCCCCTGGAGTCCGTGTATGTTATGGTCGCCGTTACGGGGTACTGCCCGGCGGCGATGCCGCCCGACGCGAGTAGCTGGTAAGTCACGACGGCCGTGCCGCCGGCCTCCAGGTCTCCCAGGCTGCTCGTGGTGGGACTCAGAGGCGACATCGACGTGACCGTCCCGAAGCTCAGTTTGCTGAGCAGCTCGTAGGCGTCCGCGCCGCTGCACTGGACCTCCAGCTGCACGTCGAAGGCGTCACCCGGCCTCACGTTCTCCTGAACCACCTCCATGCGTTTCAGCGTGATGACGGTGGTCTTCGCGGCGGCCGCCGAGTCGACGTTCACCGGGAGGCTGAAGGACTGGTAGAACCTGCTGTCTTCGGCGTCCCTGTAAGACGCTGTGGCCGTCAGCGTGTAGACTGTCAGGGGGGTGCCCTCTAGTATGCTCAGAACTGGCTCCACGGCGACCTGCTCTCCGACCCCTAACTCGTCGAGGTTTGTGCTAAGCCCGTCGACGACCGATATGTAGCCTGACGTTGAACTCAGCGTGAACTCTAGGTCGTAGAGCATCTCGTCCCAGTTGTTGGTGAACATGTAGGTCAGCTGGTTCTCTGCCCCAGACTTTGCCCTCACGCTTCCCTGCCCTGTTGAGTACTTCACCTTGGGGACGTAGCCCTCGTCGACGATGAGGCCGATGGGCACCGTGACCATGGTGTCCTGATCGATGCCGAACTTCCTGTAGTTCACGGTCAGGCTCAGGCTGTAGGCGCCTAGCTCCACGCCCTGACCCACGTATATGGTCGGCTCGTAGGTCTTCGTCTTCCCCTTATCGATGGTGCTGAAGACCATGTGAGCCCCGATAAGGATCGATAACCCCGGCTCGGTGGAGGTCAGGAAGCACTCGGCGTCGAACAGGTTGAAGTCCCCCGTGTTCCTTAGGTTGATCTTAATGGTGTTCTCTTGGCCCGCGGTCAGGTAGATGTTGTCGGTGGACACCTGCAGTATGGCCGCGTCCGATGCTAGAGCGGTTGGGAACTGGATGGCTCTTAGCATAGCCAGAGTCAATACGATTACGTTCTTTCTCTTCATCACATGATCAAATCCTTGAAGCTTTTATCGGCCACTGTGACGCCGTCCCGTAGCTGGATGAGGCG
>JAEHCT010000153.1 GCA_020697635.1 Candidatus Bathyarchaeota archaeon | reverse complement strand
CAACTTTATGTAATTATCGAACGTTTTTGACTATATAGATCAAAGGATTGGGTGAACCCAGATTTTACGGATGGAAAGGGTTTAAAAGACCCCTGCAGGTGTCTATAGTCAATTTACGGTAAAAAGGATTAGATTATTAATGCCACGGTTCAAGCAGACGGAAGAGATCTTGAAGCTGATGCATGACCAGGAGAAGGTCCGAAACATCGGCATCATCGCCCATATCGATCATGGGAAGACGACGATGAGCGACAGCCTCCTCGCCACGGCAGGGCTTATGGCGCCTGAAAGGGCGGGAGAGGCCCGGGCCCTCGACTACCTTGAGGAGGAGCAAAGGCGAGGCATCACCATCAAGACGGCGAACATCAGCCTCCTTTACGAGGAAGGCAGCGACCAGTACGTCATAAACCTCATCGACACCCCCGGCCACGTGGACTTCTCGGGCAAGGTAACTAGGGCCATGAGGGCGTTGGACGGCTGTGTCCTTCTAGTGGACGCCGTGGAGGAGTTCCAGATAATGACCGAGATTAGGCTCAGGGTCGCCTTGGATGAGTTCGTGAAGCCAGTCTGTTACATAAATAAGTTCGACAGGCTAATAAAGGAGCTCAAGATGGACCCCAACGCCATCCAGAAGAAGCTCCTCAGGATCATCAACAAGTTCAACGAGATCGTTCAGACCTATGGATCTGACGAGATCAAGAACGAGTGGACCATCAACGCAGCGAAGGGCGAGGTAGCCTTCGGATCAGCTCTCGATCGATGGGGTTTCACACTGCCCATGCTGCAGGAGAAGGGGCTGACACTCCCGGACATCATACAGAAGTACAAGGAAGGAAAGCTGGAGGAGCTTCAGGAGATGCTTCCCCTCAGCGAGGCTATCCTGGGGATGGCTGTGCACCTGCTGCCCAACCCGAAGCAACATCAGCCGAGGAGGATCAGGCACATCTGGAAGGGGGATGAGGAGTCAGTCATGGGAAAGAACATGCTCGCCGTCAACCCGAACGGTCCCCTCGTAATCTGCATATCCAACGTAATCATCGACCCCCAAGCCGGCGTAATCAGCACTGGACGCGTTTTCAGCGGTACAATCAGGAAAGGCGACAAGCTAAACTTGGTCGGCGCGGAGAAGTGGGCGAAGGCCCAGCAAGTCAGCATCTACATGGGTGCGTACCGTGAGATCGTCGACGAGATACCGGCTGGGAACATCGTGGCTCTCATGGGACTCAGCGAGGCCAGGGCAGGCGAGACCATAGTTTCGGACGAGCTCATGGAAACCGCAACGCCTTTCGAGTCGATAAAGTACGTCTCGGACCCGGTGCTCACCATAGCCGTGGAGCCTAAGAAGCCCACGGATCTACCCCGCCTCATCGACGCCCTACAGAAGATGAGCATACAGGACCCCAACCTCGTGACCACCATCAACCAGGAGACCGGCGAGTACCTCGTGGCGGGCATGGGCGAGCTGCATCTGGAGATCGCAATCAAGGACATCAAGAGCCAGTACAACCTCGACATCATACAAAGCGACCCTACGGTGGTGTACCGCGAGGCCATCAGGTATGAAGTCGGGCCCTTCATGGGTAAGAGCCCCAACAAGCATAACAGGGTCTTCTTCAACTTCAAGCCTCTGGACGAGAACATCGTTCAGCTCATCCGTGACGGCGAGCTCAGCGAGATTCTGAGCTCCGGCCGAAGGGAGGAGGTGCTCAGAGAGAAGGCAGGCTGGACACTACGCGAAGCACGGCGGGTGTTCGCCGTCAACGAGAACGCCAACATGATGATCGACACCACCGTCGGCATCCAGGGCCTCAGGGAAGTAAAGCAGCACATAAGCGGAGGCTTCCAGTGGGCCCTCGAAAACGGGCCCTTGGCGGGTGAGATAGTCCGGGGCCTACTAGTAGACATGGTCGACATCAAGCTCCACGAAGACCCGGTGCACCGCGGCCCTGCTCAAATGATGCCGGCGGTGCGGCAGGCATTATTCGCAGGCATACTTAGCGCCGACCCAACGCTGCTGGAGCCCATATACAAGATACAGGTGCGTGTACCCGCCAGCGAGATGGGTGACGTCACCGGTCTACTCAGCAGGAAGAGGGGGAGCATCCACAACGTTGAGCAAGACGGCCCCATAGTCAACGTCACAGGCATGGTACCAGTGAGCGAGACGCTGGGCTTCAGCCAGGAGATGCGATCCGCAACGAGCGGGACGGCGTTCTGGCAGATGACCTTCGACCACTGGTCGCCCGTCCCTGACAGCATGCTACTCGACATGATAAAGAAGATTAGGACGAGGAAAGGCCTAAGCCCAGACCCGCCGAGGGCCAGCGAGTACATCGTCCGCGAGTAGCACCCAACATTTTTCCTCTCCTTTCTACATACCTAACTTAACTCGGAGGTAACCACGGTATGTTCAGGAATCGTCAACAGCTCATCGAGAACGCGTCGACGGAGAAGCTCCGTAAGATGAGGGTCGACGCGTTGACAGTGATGGAGGCAGCGCTAAACGCGGTGAACCCGATGAACGCGGTCCTAGAAAAGTTGCAGGTGATCAATAGAAACGTCGTCGTCGACGGCTTCACGAAGCCCCTCGACGACATCCGGAGAACCTTGGTTGTGGGAGGGGGAAAAGCGGGCGGCTCTATGGCGGAGGCTACCGAATACATCCTCGGAGACAGGGTGGAGGGGGGAGTCGTGAACATACTCAGGGGTACCGAAGCCCGGTACCGCGTAGACCGGGTGAAGCTAAACCCGGCGTCTCATCCAGTCCCGAATGATGAGGGGGCGAAGGGGGTCCAGGACATGATGAGGCTCACCTCTAACCTTTCACCAGACGACCTAGTTTTAGCCCTCATATCAGGCGGCGGCTCAGCTCTTATGCCGTTACCGGCTGACGGCGTCTCGCTTGAGGATGTTCAGGACGTGACTAGGAGATTGCTTAGCGCGGGGGCCACAATCAACGAGATTAACGCGGTAAGGAAGCACCTATCCGCCTTCAAGGGGGGACAGCTCGCCGCCAACTGTTACCCGGCTACGTTGATCAGTCTCATACTCTCCGACGTCGTCGGAGACCCTTTGGACACCATCGCCTCCGGGCCGACCGCGCCGGACGCCTCGACTTACGAGATGGCGCACGATGTTTTAAACAGGTATGGAGTTTGGAGCTCCGCAGGTCCTGCTGTAAAGAGAAGGATCGAGTTGGGTCTTGAAGGAAAGGTGGCTGAGACCCCGAAACCCGGTAACCCCGTCTTCGAGAAGGTTCGCAACATCGTCGTCGCCAACAACCTGAAGGCGGCAAGGAGGGCGGCGGATAAGGCTGAGAAGCTTGGCTACAACACAAAAGTCCTTAGCACATTCATTGAGGGCGAGGCGCGCCACGTGGGCACGGTGTACGCCGGATTGGCGAGAAGCCTCTCCATGAACGATCTTCCTGTACCTAAGCCAGGGGCTCTTCTGCTCGGAGGCGAGACCACAGTTACGGTCACAGGCCCAGGCATAGGAGGGAGGAACCAGGAAGTCGCTCTTAGTGCACTCATGAAGATCGCTGGTCAAGACTGCGTCGTCTTAGCCCTCGGCACGGATGGGATCGACGGGCCTACAGACGCAGCCGGGGCCATCATAGACGGCGCGTCGCTCAGTAGAGCCCAATCTAAGAGCCTAGACCCAGCGAAGCGCCTCAGAGAAAACGACTCCTACAGCTTCTTCGAAGCCTTAGGCGACGCCGTCTTCACGGGCCCAACGGGCACAAACGTCAACGACCTGACGCTGATCTTAGCCGCTTGAGGTGTATTGATGCGTCGAACCACACGTAGAAAGAAGGCGATCGAGGAGATGAAGGAACTTCTATCCGAGATCAGCGGCCTGGTTGACGTCGTCCTAGTCGAGGGGCTGAGAGACGTGGAGTCTCTAAGGAGGCTCGGGTACACCGGGGAGATCGTTACATGTGCCGCTACCAACGTCAACGACTATGACTTGATGACGGAGGTCTCGGGTAAGTATCGACGTGTTCTGATCCTCACCGATTTCGATCAGGAGGGGCTGATACTTAACCGTCGTTTCGCCGAGATGCTGGAGCATGAAGGCGTAAAGGTCGAGAAGGGGCTTAGAAGGATGGTGGGCAGAATCACCGCGGCCCTCGGCATATACGCAATAGAGTCCTTGGACAACGTCATGGACACCGTAGACCGTGACGTTTAGAGTGTTCTTATAAAGACCCCCGCATTCAGTGTCTTGTCCATTGATGACCGAGCAGCTAACCGAGAAGGGCCAGACGAAGCAGTCAAAGGCAATGCTCTGCATGCTAAAGACCGACGTCCACGACCATACCATATACAGGATCAAGCTGGACGAGCTCAACAGCCTCGTCGAGACCCTC
>JAEHCT010000002.1 GCA_020697635.1 Candidatus Bathyarchaeota archaeon | reverse complement strand
TTCCTTCCAGTACCGTTCCCTGAGCTCCAGCCGGTTCTCCACCATCATGCTGGTGTTGGCGGGGTGGGGGCTGCCTGGGCTCCTGAGGTTGTTCAGGGCGTTCAGGGGGTCGCTGATCTTCTTGGTGATGCTACTGCTTACCTTGACATCTTTGCCGAACAGCTTCTTCGCCGCGTTCTTCACGTCGTCGGGCTTGAGCTGCTCCAGGGTCCGGCCTTCGGCTATGAGGTTGTTCACCACCTCGGCGGTGACCTTGTAGGCTTCGCGGAAGCTGAGCGTTTCCTCGGCCAGCACCTCGGCGAGCTGCACGGCGTATATGAAGCTGCCCTTGGTCTGGGCCAGCATGGAGTCCTCGTTGACTTTCATGGTCTTTATGGCGCCGTCGAGGACCTCGACGCTCGTTTTGACGGTGTCGAAGGCTCTCCAGAGGGGTATCTTGGTCTGCTGGAGGTCCTGGTAGTAGCCTGTGGGGAGGCCCTTCACCATGGTCATTAGCTCCTGGAGGCAGCCGTATGCCTCGGCGGTCTTGCCTCTGACGAGCTCGATGGTGCTGGGGTTCTTCTTCTGGGGCATTATGCTGCTGCTGCTGCTGTACTCGTCGCTGAGCTCTATGTACCTGAACTCGCTGCCGCTCCACGTCACTATGTCCGCGGTGAGCCTGCTCATGTTGCCCATGAGGATGGCGAGGACTGCGGCGGTCTCCACGGCCCAGTCTCGGCTGCTGGTGGCGTCGACGCTGTTCTCCTGGATGCTGTCGAAGCCCAGGAGCTCGCTGGTCCTCATCCTGCTGATCCTGAAGTTGGTTCCGCCGATGGCTGTGGCGCCGAGGGGGTTCATGTTGACGCGGGTGTAGCACTCCTTGATCCTCTGGTAGTCGCGGAGGAAGCTGTCCGCGTAGGCGACGAGGTAGTGGCCGTAGCTGCCTATCTGGGCCTGCTGGCCGTGGGTGTAGAGGACCATGGGAGTCTCGGTGTGCTGGTCGGCGACGTCGCAGACGGTCTTGACGAGGTTGAGGGTGTTGATCATGATCTCGAGGAGCTCCTTACGGGTGACCATCTTCATGTCCACCATGACCTGGTCGTTGCGGCTACGGCCTGTGTGCATCTTGCCGCCCACCTCTATGCCGATCTTGTCTATGACCCGGGCCTCTATGTACTCGTGTATGTCCTCGTACTCGGCCCCCACCTCTAGTTCTCCGTCCATCCACTCCTGTTTGACCTGCTGGAGGGCGGCGAGGATCGTGACGAGGTCCTCTCTGTCCAGTATGCCTTGCTCGTGGAGCATTATGTCGTGGGCCATGGTCCCGTCTACGTCTTCCATGAACATGCGGAGGTCCTCGGCGACGCTGGTGTGGAACCTGGCGGTCCTGTCGCTGAACTCCTTGGCTAGCCTTGTCCTGAATAGGTTTGACAACTCTATTGCACCGTTGCCTTTTTTGAAGCGGTGGACGGTTTAAATAGGTTGCGTAAGCTACGGCTTCATGCGTTCGTTCTGGTAGACGCCGCTGTAGCCTTTCTCGACTTCTCCGGTGTGGAAGAAAATTAGCTGGGCTATGCGGGCGTCTCTCTTGAGGCGTATCCCGTGGGGGTTGTGGACGACGAGGAGGGAGCTACTCCTGCCTTGGTAGCCTGGGTCCCAGACGGCGGTGCCGAGGGCGGCGCCGTTCCTGAGAAGGGTGGACCTCGTGCGGGCGATGGCGGCCACGTCGAGGGGCATCTTGACGGTCTCGTTGTAGACGACCTTGTATGCGCCCCGGGGGAGGCTGTACCAGCCTTCGGGGTCGGCCTCTAGGGGAGTTGTCTCGGCTATCACGCGTTCCTGGTTGCTGTAGTCGGCAGCGCCGCCGTCTGTGTAGGCCTCTATGTGGTGGAGGCTTATGTCGAAGCCGCTGGGCTGGAGCTGTGTGTCGAGGTCTATGTAACCGGTGACGAGTTGGTGGTTCGTTATCAGGTACCGGAGGGCTTGGTCGTTAAGCATGGTTTCACCTAGTCTATTGATAGGGGTGGTCCGTGTAGAAAATAGTTGTGAGAGAAGATGAAGAAGAATATTTCTATTCAATTATAGCTAAAAAGAAAAAAATACAACAAATATATGAGCAAAAATTAACTGCCTTATCGAAAAAAACGTCTTTATCATACACAATAGATAAAAAATTAAGACGAGTAGAACACCACTGAACTCTAAAAACCGCTTATAATAAGTAACCAATTATAAGGGAAATGCCAAGTCGTCGATTCACGACGGCAAGACAAAGAGAAAACTACTACAGAGCAAGTGCAAATCTGGAAAATTTATTTCCCGTTATCATAACTAGGCTATTACAAACCAACTCAAACTCAGGAAACATGGAACTAGTGATTACTTGGATAACTTTCTCCCGAGCCTGTATGCCTCCTCCAGCTTCCCGGGCAGCTCCTCGATGGGTATGTCCCTCCCCGTCTCCGGATCGTACGTCCTGCACACCATGGTGTGGAGCTCAATATCGAAGTAAGGACATATCCTCTCGAACATAGCCACAGCCGACTCGCAGTGGTGCCTATAGGTGACTATGACGGCGAAGACCTTGCCTCCGAACCCGCTCCACGCCAGCGCCTCCATCCTGTCCTGCACCGTCTTCATCTGAGCCGTCAGGTACCCCCAGTACATGGGCGTCGCCCAGACCACGAGGTCCGCGTCCCTGTACGCCCCGTATATAGCCGTCATGTCGTCGCCGATGACGCAGTCATGAGGCGGCTCGGCGCAGCTCAGACAGCCCTGGCACGGCCTTATCTCCAGCTCGTTCAAGTAGAAGTGAGTCACCTCCTGCACACCCGACTCCGTCAGCCCCCTCAGGAGATGCTCGACGAGAGTATCCGAGTTCCTCCCCCGTCTGGGGCTCCCGTGCAGCACCACAGTCTTCATGCATCAACCAATGTGGCAGGGCATAGATATCGGTTTACACAGCCCACTACTAATTCTCCAGCAACAGACCGCAGCCCCATGGATTTATCTTGGAAGCCACCCAGAGTTGATCCATGAACCATAAACAAGCCATAGGCAGACGCATCGACCAGCACAGGGACGAGCTGATCGACGTCAGCCGACGCATCCACCGGGAGCCAGAGCTGGGCCACCAGGAGCACAAGGCCAGCAGGCTCCTCACCGAGAGGCTCAGGATGCACGGCTACGAGACCAGGCTCGGCGTCTCCGCTATGGACACCGCTTTCACCGCCACCATCAAGGGACGCGGCGAGGGCCCCAACATAGGCATACTGGCGGAGTACGACGCCCTCCCCGCCATAGGCCACGCCTGCGGCCACAACCTCATCGCCACCGCCGCCCTGGGAGCCGCCATCGGGCTCACCGCTGTCATCCAGGAACTCGACGGCACAGTCACCGTCTACGGCACCCCCGCCGAGGAGGGCGTCGTCCAGAACGCCGGTGGAAAAGTAGTCATGCTCGACGAGATAGCCAAAGCCGACGCCGCCCTCATGATCCACCCAGGCTCGGCATTGGGCAGCTACGGCACAACAAACGCCCGGGAGAGCTTCCTCGTCGAGTTCCACGGCAGAAGCAGCCACGCGGGCGCGGCACCCGAGAAAGCCGTGAACGCCCTCGAAGGCGTCCTACTCACCTTCCAAGGCATCAACGCCCTCCGCCAACACATAGCCAGCGACGTACGCATCCACGGAATAATCAAAAGTGGCGGCGACAGCCCCAACACCATCCCCGACTACGCCAGCGCCCACCTCTACGTCAGAGCCCCCACCATACCCAAGCTCGAGGAGAACTATCGCAAAGTCAAGGACATAGTCAAGGGAGCCGAACTCGCCACAGGAGCCAAGAGCAAGATCACCCAAGTAGCAAACACATACGCCAACAAACTACCCAACAAGACCCTCAGCGACCTCTACAGACACAACATAGCCATCGAAGGCATAGAGTACCCCGAAGAGACCGAGCCCACGAGAAGCGGCGCCAGCACAGACTTCGGCAACGTCAGCCAGCTCATGCCAGCCCTCAGCGCCCACGTCAACATCGGCGACGTCATCCTACACAGCCCAGAAGGAGCAGAGATGACAGCCACACCCCAAGCCCACGAAGCCACCATAAAGGCCGCCAAGGCCCTGACATACACCGCCCATGACCTCATCACCAAGCCCGAGCTGCTTAAGAAAGCCAGAGAAGAACAGAAGACGTGGCTGGAGAGACAGGCTAGCCACTGATCCCGAACAGCGCCTCGGCCGCCACCCCGCCCAGCCACGCCATCATTTCGCTGGTGGCCTCCTCGTCCACGAGCCCACTCTTTACCTTGTTGAGGATCTCCTTCCTCAGCGTCAGCGTCACCGACCTGCCCCTGGACGTGAAGGTGGCCGAGACCCCGTTCCCCTCCACCACCTCTATGTTGTGTTTCCCCATGGTGCAGCCCGTGCTGCTCTGGATGCCGTCGATGACACACGAGTCCGGTGGCCTCCACCTCAACTTGACTCTGCAGCCAACGTCGAACCACCCCTTACAGTCCAGACGCTCGAGGGCGTACAGGCCCATCCTGAGGCCTATGGTCATGAAGGGGCCGCCGTGGCCGTGGAACTCCACGGCTCTCCTCTCCAGAGCCTCGTCGAGGACCCGCTGCTTAGGATCTTCCACATATTTCACGCAGACACCGCCAACAGTATTACGGTTTCAGTGAATGGTAACACACCGGGTATTTAGGTGCTGCGTTCAACGTGGTTTAAGAGCCGCCGCTCCTCATCGAACCCCATGCCTAGGTGCGTCATATGCTGGAGAACAGAGCCGTGCAGAGGCAAAGGGTTCCCCTACTGCAAGGAAGAGAAACCAGAGAAAAACCCGTACAAGCCCAGCGAAAAAGGTCAGTAGACAGTGATCGTCCTGGTGTTCTTGACGTACTTGCCCGCGTCAGGCGTCCCCAGTGAGAGCCACTCCCTCTGGAACTTGAAGAACTTCTCGTTGTTCCCGTTGGCTTCGAAGACGCATACCACGTGCTCATGGACGCCCAAAGGCATGCCCCAGAACAGCATCTTGACCCCGTACTGCGAGGCGACCTGGCTCCACCTCAGCGGCAGCTCCTTCCGCTCCTCCAGCGTCAGCTGCAGGAACTCGGGCGTCATCTCACTGAAAACAATGTAGCGCACCATTTCCGTCAAATCATCAGCATATCCTTATTAAATATATCGGATCAGAACACAGTAAACCCCGGTAAAAACGTCCCAGACACGATAAAAAACAGGTTAACACTCGAACCATCTGAAGCCGTCGGGACGGGTAGGTGATTTATACCTCGAGCCGCTCTTAATCTTGATCAACTTGTCTAGAAGCTATCTCGATCTGAGCAAAGACGAGAAAGCCCACGCACTCGCGCTCCACAGGGAGAGCATAGTCATCGACAGCAGCGTGGTAGCCGTCATAGACTACGTCGCCGAGAACATGTGGCTCGACGACGTCCATAAGGGCGGGCTCACCGCCACTAACCTCACCGTCTGCATGCAGCGAAGCTTCACCGAGGCCCTCAAGGAGCTGATGGAGCACAACCACTGGGCCGAGAGGAACAGCGACAGGGTCGCCGTCGTCAGGAAGGCCGCCGACATAGGCCGCGCCAAGAAGGAGGGCAAACACGGCGTCATGTACGGCCCCCAGGACAGCATGTTCCTCGAGCGCAGCGTAGACCTCTTGGAGGTCGCGTACAGCCACGGCCTCCGAGTGATGCAGCTCACCTACAACTGGCAGAACGAGGTGGGGGCCGGCTGCCGCGAGAAGAAGGACGCGGGCCTCACAGGCTTCGGGGAAAAAGTAGTCGAGAGGATGAACCAGCTCGGCGCCCTCATCGACCTCAGCCACACAGGCGACCAGACCTGCTGGGACGCCATAGAGCAGAGCAGAGACCCCGTGAGCTTCACCCACATAATCCCCAGACGCTCGGCCCCCGAGAAGCCCGGAGGCTACGCCGAGTGGGCCACCCGGTCCACCAGCCTCTGGGGCAGCTTCGTCGAGTACAGCAAACAACGAGGCAAACCCGACGACATGATGAAGGCCTGCGCCGAGAAGGGCGGCGTCATAGGCGTCACCCCGTTCTTCGCCAAGAAGGCCGGTAAGAGCACTATAACCGACGACACCCTGGACCAGCTGGACGAGACCGTGGACATCGTAGGCGTCGACCACACCGGCTTCGGGTCCGACCTCGAGTTCCCCAACAGCGTCACCCGGGGCTGCTTCATCTGGAAGAACCCGGACAGGATCGATGTCGACTACTTCACCCCCATGGACGAGACGTGGGGCTACGGGTGGCTCGAGCACATGCCCAACCTCACCATGGGGCTCGTCGCACGCGGCTACAGCGACCAAGAGATCAAGAAAATCCTGGGCGATAACTGGGTCAACCTCTTCAAGCGGGTGTGGAGAGGCTAACTCCTATTTTTTTATACTTTTTTCATCGTCACGAGGTTAAACAGGGGCAGCGTACACCTCGGAAATCAACCTGTAGTATTAATTATAGATTCAACATGTAATATTGACTACAGGTTGACTTGATTAAAAAAACGGTTAGAGGAAGAACTCGGGCTCCCTTCTAGCGCTGTAGTTGGCGTTCAGCCACGCGGCCACCCTCTTCACGCCCTCGTCCTCCCAGTGACGCGCACCCGTCGGGCAGTTCTTGACGCATGCGGTGCACGATATGCATCCTACTTTTTCCGTCTCGACGGCGTCGGACACCGTCACCACCCCCGTGGGGCAGACCCTGGCGCACATGCCGCACAGTATACAAGTGCCGGGGTCGGTCTCGGGGCTACGGGGCTCCACGACTCTTCGCTCCTTGTACGGCCTGTTGCCCGGGACCGCCAGCTCAGGTATCCTAGTAAACCCGTCCAGCTTTGCCTTTACCTTCGAGCCGAACTCCTCGGCTTTCTCCAAGTCAGCCTCGTCTGGCCGCCCCGTGGCTATGGGCGTCTCCGGCGTGTCGTAGCTGTGCTCACCTATGAAGACCGCGCCGGCCACCGGCTTGAACCCCCTCTCCACCGCGACGTCCCTGAGCTCCAGCAGCGCGTCCTCGTAGGCCCTGTTCCCGTAGACGGCGACGACGACCGCCGGTGTTGCGTCGCCCTCGAGCCTCCTCAACCTTTCGGCCGCGGTGGGTGGGATGCGTCCGCCGTAGACTGGGGCGGCTATGATGGCGAGCTCGTCCACCTCGAAGCGGTGCTTCCTCGCTTCCGGCATCGTCAGGTCGATGTGGCTGTATTTGACGCCGATTCCCTTCGCGACGGCCTCTACAGTCTTCTTGGAGGTGCCGGTAGGCGAGAAGTAGACCAGCTTAAGCCTCCCAATATTCATGAACTAAGAGGTGGCCCCGACACGGTAAAAGATATCGAGTAGATAAATGACTGATTAATTATATGATGTAGGAGCAAACTATACTTCATGGACGATCAGCTTTTCCCGCCCTACACAAACCCTGGGGCGGATACGTACCGGCAGAAGATCCTGCCCCTCCGCCAGCGCATGGAGGTCTATAACGGTTGGCTCAGGAAGCGGCTGGAGACGCTGCTGCCCAAGCTCATGGACGAGTGCGGCGTCGAGATGTGGATAGTCGTCGCCCGTGAGTACAACGAGGACCCCGTCATAATGAGCCTCCTCCCCGAGCCCAACCTCTACGCCAGGCGGCGCACCATCCTACTGCTACATGGGAAGCCGGACAAGGTGGACAGGCTCGCCGTCTACAGGTACGGGTTCGGCGACTTCTACGAGGGAGTCTGGGACCCCGAGAAGGAGGAGCAGCACCAGTGCCTCGCCCGCCTCATCAGGGAGAGGGACCCCAAGACCATAGGCATCAACGTCGGCAACACGTGGGCCTTCGGCGACGGCCTAACCCACGGAGAGTACACGCAACTCGTGGACGCCTTAGGCAACCTGAGCGAACGCCTCATCTCGGCCGAGAAACTCTGCGTCAGGTGGCTCGAGACTCGCGTACCCGAGGAGCTCGAGGCCTACCCCATGCTCGTGGAGCTCACCCACGCCATCATACAGGAGGCGTTCAGCAGCAAGGTCATAACGCCGGGGGTCACCACCAACGAGGACGTCCAGTGGTGGATAAGGCAGAAGATGCTGGGCCTGGGCGTAGAGATGTGGTTCCCCGCCACAGTGGACCTCCAGGGCAACGACGTCAAGCACGACGACAAGGAGAAACGTAAAACAATCATGCGCGGCGACCTCCTCCACTGCGACGTCGGGTTCTACTACCTTGGCCTCGCCACAGACGTACAGCAGAACGCCTACGTGCTCCGGCACGGCGAGGCTGACGCTCCCCAAGGCCTCAAAGACGCCCTCACGGACGCCAACAAGCTACAGGACTTCCACGCCGACGCCATGAAAACAGGGCGAACAGGCAACACGATACTAGCGAAGGCCTTGGGAAACGCCAAGAAGGCGGGCCTCAACCCCAGCATATACACGCATCCCATAGGCGTCCACGGCCACGCCGCCGGTCCCACCATAGGCCTCTGGGATCAGCAAGACGGCGTACCCGGCAGAGGAGACCATCCGCTGCACCCCGACACCTGTTACGCCATAGAGCTCAACGCCAAGCGCGAGGTGCCCGAGTGGAGCGGCCAGGAGGTCCGTATGAGCCTGGAGCAAGACGCGTGGTGGACGGGAGACGAGCTCGTGTTCCTTGCCGGCCGCCAGAAGAGGCTGCACCTGGTGAGTTGAGATGGCAGACATCGAGTCAATAGGCGCCAAGGCGCTGGAGTACGACAGGTACAGCGGCTGCAGCCAGAGCGTTCTCCTCGCCCTGCAGGAGGCCTTCGACATAGGGAGTCAGGAGAGCTTCCGGGCCGCCACCGTCCTCAGCGGAGGCGTAGCCCGGAGGGGTGAGACCTGCGGTGCATTGCTGGGAGGCCTCATGGCCTTGGGGCTGGTCTGTGGACGAGACGACATCCGCGACACCCAGGCCTACAGGGACGCAATGAAGCCCGCCAACGAGATCGTCGACGAGTTCAAGAAGAGGCTCGAGGATGAGTTCGGTTTCGACAAGCCTCTGGGCTCGACCATCTGCCGCGACATCCAGGAGCGCATCTACGGACGGAGCTTCAACCTGAACAACCCCGAGGATTATCCGCTGTTCCTTGAGGCGGGAGGCCACGGCGACGACGGGTGCCCCAAGACCTGCGCTGTCGCCGCCAAGGTGACCGCAAAGAAGCTCAGAAAGTTACTGGAATAGCAGAAACGCTGTACCCATATTATTAACTAAAAAGGATATCTGAAAAAGTAGTTGAACGAATTACTTTTTGCCGCCGAAAAGCCCGGTTATAAAGCTCAAGGGAGAGCTCTTAGCGCCTTTTGACAGACATTCGTTACATAGACTCTTATGGGACTTGCCGCACCTCACACAGAAGGTCACTCCACAATCCTTACACTTGTAGGCCTTTACGCGCTGCGCCCCACATACCTCACAATCTGGCATTCCTATCATTCACCTGTCGATCTCGATGCCTTGCATTTATCTCCACGAGGCATCTCAAGTCTGGATGTGTGCAAGAATATAAACCATTGGATTAAGCATGGGATGAGTCCGAGAGGCGCATCAGTGGATACAATTTAATTTCACCTTTCCATCATCAAACCCATGCAGCCCAGCGTCTTCGACATGCTACACGCAAGGATAAGGTCTGGGCTAGAGATGCTGGGAATATCGGAGCCTACGCCGCCCCAGGAGAGAGCATTTAAACCTATACTTGACGGGGAGGACGTGCTCCTCGTAGCCCCCACCGCCAGCGGGAAGACTGAGGCGGCGCTGCTACCTGTGTTCGACATGTATCTAAGGTCGGAGCCGGGGCGGGGCATAGGCATCATCTATATCACTCCGCTGCGGGCGCTGAACAGGGACATCGAGAAGCGGATGATGTTCTGGGCAGACCACCTGGGCATCGACGTCCAGGTGAGGCACGGCGACACCAGCCAGAAGCAGAGGCGAAGGCAGTCCACCAAGCCTCCGCAGATGCTCATAACAACCCCCGAGACCCTTCAGGCGATACTGCCCACCAAGTCCATGCGGAAACACTTGAAGACAGTCAGGTGGATCATCGTCGACGAGATACACGACCTGGCGGCGAGCAAGCGGGGAGCCCAGCTCACCGTCGGCTTGGAGAGGCTCGAACAAGCCACAGGACGGAGGGTCCAGAGGATCGGGCTCAGCGCCACGGTCGGCAACCCGGAGACCGTTGCCTCGTTCCTCGGCGGTGTCCACCGCGTCACCATCGTCGAGGTCGAGGTGGACAAGAGCTACGTCTACAACGTCGAGTTCCCTGAGCCCGGCGACGAGGACTACGACCTGGCTGACGAGATCGACACGTCTCCCAAGGCGGCTTCGAGGCTAAACCGGATAAGACGTCTCGTAAAAGACCATAACAGCACCCTCGTATTCGTGCAGGGCAGGGGCCAGGCCGAGGCCCTCGGCTACAAGCTGAAGACCCTGGACAAGGGCATAGAGGTGCACCATGGGAGCCTGAGCCGGGAGCAGAGGCACAGAGTCGAGGACGACTTCAAGGCCGGTGAGCTCAAGGCCATCGTCTGCACCAGCACGCTGCAGCTCGGCATCGACGTGGGGGAGGTGGACCTCTGCATCCAGTACCTCAGCCCCCGGCAAGTCTCCACCCTCATGCAGAGGGTGGGGCGGGCGGGCCACAAGATAAGCTGTTTGAGCAGAGGCGTCACCATCCCGGCGTACGGCGAGGACGCGCTGGAGAGCGTGGTAACCAGCGAGATGGCGAGGCGAAAGCAGCTTGAGCCCACCGTGGTCCACATGGAGCCCCTCGACGTGCTCACCCACCAGATAGCGGGGCTCACGCTGAGCCACGAGGAAGGCATAGGCGTGAGGGAGCTCCATGAGCTGATCACGAAGGCGTACCCGTTCAGGGGCTACAGCCTGGAGGCGCTTGAGGAGCTGACGGAGTTCCTACACAAGATAGGGTTGATTGTTAAGGAGGGAGAAAACTTGAAGGGCCGCGGTAAGGCAAGAAGATACTACTACGAGAACCTGGGCATGATAAACGACGAGCGTAGGTACCCGTTCATCAACGCCGTGACGGACGAGATGGTGGGCACCGTTGGCGACGAGTTCTGGAGCCTTCGGGCCCGCGTCGGCCTGAACGTCATCCTCCGCGGCCGCGTCTGGCGGATACTCCAGATAGACGAGGAGCGAGGCGTGCTCCATGCGCTCCCCAGCACGGACCCTCTCGGCGCTCTCCCCGGCTGGGATGGCGAGCTCATCCCCGTCTCAAGGGACGTGGCCGAGGAGGGCGGGAGGCTACGCGAAGAAATAATCGAGGCTACGCGAAGTGGTACGTTAAGTGAAATGGCGGAATCACTGGACGCCGACGTGAATAGCCTAGCTGAGGTCGCCAGAGAAACCGAGGCGCATATAAAGTCGGGTGTCCCCCTGCCAAGCCCCGACAACCTCGTCCTCGAGGTCTACGACAGGTACATGGTAATCCACAGCACCCACGGCGAGAACCTCAACAGGGCCCTAGGCGCAATACTCGACGCCGCGCTCAGCGAGATGGAGCTCATATACGCGTGGTGGAACGACACCTACAGGATACTCATCGAGGCCCCCAACAAGCTCAACAAGGAGGAAGTGGGGCGCGTCGAGAAGCTCATTATGGGTCTAACGGAGACGGAGGCGGACAGGCTCCTCATGGAATTCATGGAGGCCAGGTTCCCATTCGGCTACAAGATGAAGTTCATCGCCGAGAGGTTCGGCGTCCTTCCCCGCGGCAAGATCATGGGCCCCGACCGCATAGAGAACCTCTACTACAGGTTCAAGGACACGCCCATCTACAAGGAGACCCTGCGGGAGGCATACCAGGAGAAACTGGACCTCCCTGGAGTCAAGGAGACGATCCGAGGGATCGCTGATGGGAGTATCTCGGTTGAGGTGAAGACGGTGTCCGAGCCCAGCGTGCTCGCCCGACACATACTTGAGAAGTACGCCGACGTCGAGGAGCTCATGGCCACAGACGCCACCATAGCGGATCAGCTCCAGTACATGAAGCAGAGCATCGAGAGCCGCAGCGTCAACCTAGCTTGCGTAAACTGCGGCGAGTGGCACACCCGGGTCCGGATAAGGGAGATGGACGACCACCCTAGGTGCGGTAACTGTGGCAGCGGCCTCCTCGCCATGATGCGGCGCCATCAGAGCCCCGAGCACTTCCAGGGGCTGCTCAGACGCTGGAAGGAGGGGGAGGAACTGTTCGGCGACGACATGGACCAGCTGGTCCATGGCAGGAAGACCGCGGACATGGTGCTGAGCTACGGTAGGAAGGCGGTGGAGGCTCTCATGGTTTACGGCGTCGGCCCCGTCACCTCGTACCAGGTGCTCAGCCGCATGCACCGTAGCGACGAGGAGTTCTACAAGGACCTCCTCAAAGCCAAGATACAGTACATGAAGACACGGCAGTACTGGGACGACAAATAATTCAACATTTTAAACTAAGCACATACACTGAGTCCATGATCACCCCACGCGAGCAGGGGAGTGCGAGAGGACGCGTCGAGAAGCCAGGAATCATTCATATACTCAGCGAGATCGAGATGGCGGACGGATTCTTCAACCAAGGCAAAGACGTCCTGAAGCCAGATAGAATGAATCTCAGAGTCAGCCCAGACCGCTACGTCGAGGAGTGCTACGGCGTCGCCGAGGGCGCCGGGATATCCGATACTGAAGCTGCTGGCGTCGGCGAACAGTGGCTGAAGAACCTGTCACAGAAATAGTTCGTCGTTAGACGTCTAACGCGAAGTTCCTGTGGGCGATCCTTGCGCCGGCTGCTAACGCCATGGCGATCTGTATTACCTCGGCGAGCTCCTCCTTGGTCGCCCCCGCCTCGATGGCGGCCTTCGCGTGGCCCTCGATGCAGTATGGGCATCGGGTCATGTAGGTGCAGGCCACGGCGACGAGCTCCTTGGTCTTCTTATCTAATTTGCCGGGAGCCATCACCTTGCTGTTCCAATCCATGAAGGCCTCCATTACCTCCTTGTCGAAGTACGCATTGACCTTAGGGTCCCGTTCCTTTGCGTAGTGGTAGTCCATGCCCCAAAGAAGCCTCGATCAACGATTTAATACATTCGAGGTCTACAGGTGAAGCATCTCGTCTATCACGTCCAAGGTGTTCCCGATGCCGTCGCCGAGATGCTCCTTGGAGTTTATGTCATCCAGAAACCGCTTGTACCTTCTACTCCCGACCATCTTGTCCACTATGGCCACGAGACTATCCCCATCTATGTCCCTCTGATGTATCGCCGTTGCGACACCGAGCTCCATAGCCCTCCTCGCATTGCCGTACTGCTCGGGGTGTCTGGGGACCGGGATTATGACAGAAGGCTTACTGTAACAGATGCTCTGCATTATGGTCTCATGTCCGCCGCGGCTGATAACGAGGTCACACGCGTTCAGGTACTCGAACCTGTTCTCCAGCCACGGAATCATGGTCAAAGCGCCTCTCTCGATCGGGTCCGAGCCGCCGTGGGGGGCCCCCATGGACATGATGATACGGTACCCGTCCGGGAACTTGGCGAATATGGGCTCGAGCAACCTGATGAGGGGCTCCCTCTCAGCGCGGGGTCCACTTATCCCCGCGTATACCAGACGCTGGCCCTCCCTCACCCCCAGCCTCTCCCTGATCTCATGCGAGTTGGTGTTTTCCTCAGGCTTCTCCTGCAGTATGGAACCGACCAGCCTCACCCGCGCCCCGACTCTCCGCGGCATCCTCAGGCTGTCGAGGCTGATCGTGTAGGGCTCAGGGAAGTCTGGGATCACTATTATGTCGCTGAGTGCCCACGTCCGCCCGAGAATGGTGAGCACGGTCCCGTCGAGGACCCTGAAGAAGTTGGTGTCCTTCACCCTCGGCACCCTCGGCAGGAACTGGTTAAGAAGGAGGACCACGGGTATCTTGAGCAGCCTCCCCGCGATGATGCTGGATACCCTCGTGTCGCTGAACACTATGTCGGCGTCGAACGCCTTCATGCTCTGGATCTCGAACCGGACCTGTTCAAGCAGCGTCGGAAAAGCAGTGATGCCCTGCTCTATGGTGGAGGACTTGAGGTCTATACTTCCGGTGGGATCGTTCTCCATCTGGATGGGGGGAGCAGACAACACGGGAAACCCGAACTTGCTGACGTAGTCCACCGCCTCGAGGTAAGTGGAGAAGATAACCTCTCCCCCCCTCCGGACCACCTCCTCGGCGATGGAGACGCTCCTGCTGACGTGACCGAACCCTATCCCACATGGGCTGAAGTATATTCGGGAACCCTCTAAGCCGTCCAACTGTGACCGTCCTTTAGCTTAACTCGTGTCTCGACGCTCTTCCTCTCGGAGAGTCCTCGGAGTATATGATGGCCTGGAACCTCTGTACCTCTGTACCGTCCAGGAGCCAGGAGTCGGGGGGCAGCCCGGCCTTGTAGCAGCACTGGGCTAAGAACTCCTCGCTGTCCCAGCCCCACTCCACTGCAACCTGTGGCAGCAGGAGCCCCCTCCTGTAGCCTCTGCTTATGATCAGGCCGTCGCGCCCCACCACGACTTCCCCCGGGATATCCTGTGGGTGCTCGACTTTTATCGTTTCAGGCGGCGTAAGGACGCTCACCTCCACCAAGATGCTGTCCACCTCGTTCTTTGAGACCGGGGGGAACCTAGGGTCATCGAAGGCAGCGTTCAGAGCCGATTCTCTCACGGCCGTCAGCAGATCCTTAACCGGGTAGGGGTAACCGATGCAGCCCCTGAGCCTGTACCCCGATCCCTCCAGCTTGTTGAGGGTGACGAAGACGCCGCACATGGTCTCGGTCACCTCGGGCGCGTTGCCTGTATCCGGCTCACGGGTTAATCCCAGACGCGCCTCGATCTCCTTCCTCGCGAGGCGTACGAGGTACTCTCCATCCTCCTGAGTCAAGTCGAATATTTCTACCGCACCTTTCTAATAGAAACGAAAATAACGTCTTATAAACGCTTGGAGTTTTCTCCCCTGCTTAGCTTATCTGCCGCCTCTATGGTTGAGGCGATCTGGTCCCAGTGGCTTCCCCTCCAGTAGACGCCGCCGCAGGAGCCGCACACCCAGAAGACGTCGAATGCCTCGAGGGACGCCTCGGGCACCCGGTCCCGCACCTGGTCCCTGTCGACCTGCGTCAGGGATCCGTTACATTTGGGGCAACGGGAGTTGGAGGGATCCAGCTCCAGCCCGAGGGCCGCCGCGAGGGCGCCCAGCTGCTCCACGTCACCCTCCCCTTCCACCAGGATAGTTTCGACGCCTCTCTTCTTGGCCCTCAGGGCCAGCACCCTGTCTCTTGTCAACAATACCTTGCCTGTCCTGGACGCCTCCTCCATGAGAGAGTCGTCCTCGGCGTCCCTCCGGTACTCCGCGTCGTACCCGACGATCCTCAGCCAGCGGGCGAGGGAGCCGAGCATGCTGTTAACTAGGAACCGGTGCTTCATCCACATAATACAGGCGTATGGATGGTTTTGGGCTTTGTCACTCCATGCGGCAGTCCTTGCAGAGGAACTCGCCGTCTACGACCCGGAGGTTGTTGCTGTAACTCTCGCAGCGGTCGCAGTAACCGGTGATGGAAGGCCCGCTCACCGAGGAGACGTTGTTGATCTCCTGCTTCTCCTTAAGTATCTCGACTATGGTGGGTACGAGCCTGATTATGTTTCTGTCCGAGATGACGCCCACCAGCTGGTTCTTGTACATGACTCCTAGACGCCTGATGTTGAGTTGGTCCATTAGGCGCATGGCTTCCATGAGGCTCATTTCCGGCTCCACCACTCGGAGAGGCGAAGACATGACCGACTTGGCGACGATCTTGCATTGGTCTCTGACCTGTGCGACGACCCTCGTGACAATGTCCCTCTCCGTCACGATCCCCACAGGCTGTTCTTCTTCGTTGGTTACTATGACCGCGCCCACGTTCTGGTCCTTCATCACCTTGGCTAGCTTCGTGATGTCCGTGTGTTCGCTGACCGAGATGACGGGACTCGACATTGCCTCCCTTACCAGCATCTTAGAAGTTATCTCTAGACTCATCCGGTACACTCATTTGAACTAGCCTTGTAGGGTATAAAAACATCATGAACCCTGCGTACAGGGTTGTCCATGTCACTCAGTCAGGACCTCGTAGAGCGCCCCACACTCGTCGCAGCCGATTGTCTGGCAGATGCCACTCATTATCTTGTCGGCGTGTATCCAGGCGCCGCACTCCTTGCATTTCAGGAGGTAGCCCTTGACGCCGTCGTCGCCGATCCCCTGGAGGGTTACCTTCTGTGCCCTAATGAGGTGAGTCTCCAGGGTTGGTCTTCGTATCCCAAGCCTCGACGCCTTAAGCCTTATCGCGTTCGACGTCCTCCAGGGGAACACCAAGGTGATCTCGTCGAACGACATCATGGATGAGTATAGATGCCTAAGCTTATCGACCTCATCGTCCGTCCACTCCCGCGCTCTTGCCATAACCAAATGCCTCTGAAATCGAAGGGCGTAGCGAGGATGAATTCGAGGGAAGCCCTTTTCCGTGCCGGACCTCATCGTATCGACCTGGCCCATTGACGCGGTGACCGCATGCGTCTGGGCGTGTTCAGGCAAACCCGAACACTGAGTCATAAACCCTGAGCCGCTAGTGGGTTGGGCAGTAGGCTCAGACCCATCCCCCCGGGTTAACCCCCGCTACAGCATCAAGTTGGCTGCGTAGATTATAATATAGTTCTGTTGCACGGAATGTTTATGGGTGACCGTTTCTCCGCTGCACCCTTAATATGTTTTTGACTCAAATATGTTAAGAATGTTGCAGCCTCATGCGACAACCGTGAGTTTATTCGCGCATAGAAAAAAGAGGTGGACACCCTTTAAAACCCTTAACACGAAACACAAAAGTTCCATGATTCAGAGAAAACTGATAAAGAGGACCAGCCATCGTGGTAAACGAAAGGTTTAATGCAAATCCCATTGACGATATGCTGAATCTCATGGAAGTCCACTACATAGATAAGCCGAGCCTCAGGAAGCCCACCATGATAGCGGCTTGGCCTGGGATGGGGTACCTCGCCAAGATATCTGCGGACTACCTCAGACGCAGGCTCAAGGCTAAGCTCTTCGCCGAGATCACCTACTACCACAACGTTCTCATATACAATGGAGGGAAGGCGGAGCTGGCTCCCCTGAGGCACAAGCTATACGCCTGCCCAGAGAAGGACCTCGTCATCTGTGTAGGGGACGCCCAGCCATCGATACCTGAGGAGTCCATCAGGCTCGCAGAGAGGATCGCGGACATCGCCAAGGAACTCGGGGTGGATATGATATACACCATGGCGGCCTACCCCAACGACCTGTACGACGAGCCCCAGGTTTACGGGATATACACAGACGAGACACTGAGGCCGGTCCTTGAGAAAGTGGGCGTGAAGCTCATCGAGTCCGAGGGCGCCGTGAACGGCCTCAACGGCGTCATGATAGGCGTAGCCAAGCTCAGAGGCATTAAAGGCGTCTGCCTCATGGGGGACATCACGTACGCCAACGTCCCCCAGCACCTCTCTTCTAAGGCTGTGCTAGAGAAGCTCTCGAGGCTGCTGGACCTGGACATCGACACCGAGCAGCTCAGCGTTAGAGCGAAGAAGATCGACGCCTCCATCAAGCGGCGCCTCGACATCTACGAGGAGGACGAGGACGTGCTCCCTGAGGAGAAGAAGCTGGGGTACATCAGCTAACTCTATATAGAGGCTTACGGCAATATGAGTCATCCATGGGGAGAGCCACACTGAGGAAATCAGAGCAGGTATACTGGGTAAAGGCTGCAGCTGCGATAATCAACGGAGGCTTATGCTTCTACCTCAACAGGTATCTGGGTCTCCAGGAGCACATCACCCTGATGGTGGGGCTGACGCTCTACATAGCGCTCTCCGAGGGGCTCGCAGTTGTCACTGAAATCGAGCGCGACAGAACACTCAAGATAGGTATTGGTGCTTTTATTTTCTTGTGGATGCTCTTCTGGACCCTTCTGAACACCCTCTACGTACTGGGTTAGCGCCTACTTCTCCGTGTTGTACTTGTACTGAATGAGGTCAGACCAGGCGTCGAAGTAGCCGCTGTCCCAGCTTGTCCTTACGGGTGAGGAGGCGAAGCCCTTGAACTTGGACCTGTAGTCCTTTAGGCTTTCGGGCGTGAACTGGTTCCTGTTGAGGAAGTCCCTCTCGTCCCCTGATCTCACCGTGAGCAGCAGCCCCTCCAAGGCGTTCACGTAGCCCGCCTTGTACTCTTCGTCGCTGAAGCTGCAGCCTTTGACGCCCTCAAGCGACCTCTCGGCGTCCGTGAACTTCCTGTCGAGCAGGTTCTCGATGAACTCGGCCACGGCCTTACGGGTCTTGCCCTGGACCGACAGTCCCCTTGTGTTGCTAGAAGTCTTCGTCACTCTCTATTCCTCTCTCGGTTATCCTCATGGGTACCTCGCCCTCCGGGAGCGAGGGGCTGGCGGTTAGCTTAGCTATCCGTACGTTGCTCCTTCCCTTGCGGAGGAAGATCCTGCTGTGGCTCATGTGCCCCAGGATGTGCCCCCCCGTCGGGGAGACGGCCTTGCTGAAGAAGGCGTCTGGGCTCGCCAACACCTGGTTGGTTATCACGGCGGCGGTGTTGAAAGCCCTGCTCAGCCGCATAAGCTTGTGCAGATGCTTGTTGAGCTGCTGCTGCCTGGGCGCCAGCATCTCCCTGCCCAGGTACTCGCTCCTGAAGTGGCTCATGACGCTGTCGACGATTATGAGCCTGACGTTGTTCTCCTTGATGACCTCGTCGGCGTTCTCTAGGAGCACCGTCTGGTGGTTCGAGGTGTAGGCCTCAGCGTAGACCACTCCCTTCAACGCGTCCTCCGGCTTCAACCCGAACCTAGGCGCCATCTGCATCAACCGCTCCGGCCTGAAGGTGGCCTCGGTGTCTATGTAGAGGACGCTACCGTTCAGCCCACCCTGGGCCTCGCCCAACTGCACCGTGACGCACAGCTGGTGGCACAGCTGGCTCTTACCTGACCCGAACTCGCCGTAGAACTCAGTGAGACTCTGGGTCTCGATGCCGCCATTCAGCAGCCGGTCCAGGCTTGAGCAGCCCGTGGTGAGCTTCCTCACGTTCTTCCTGATCTCGACGAGCTCGTCTCCCCTGACGAAGGTGATGGCCATGCTCTTCCTGGCGGCTTCGATGACCTTCTCGGCCATGGCCTCACCTATCCCTGCGGCCACCAGCTCGGCTACAGCCGCCGTGCCCAGAGACTCCACTGTCTTGAACCCAATCTCCTTAAGCTTGGCGACGGTCGCTGGCCCGATGTCTGGCAGATCCTCTAAGGTCTTGTACTTGGCTTTATAGTACTCTAGATCCTCGGACATCGTCTCACCGCCTACGTTTCACATAGATATCTCGGAAGGAGATTAAAAACTAAGCGAGGTGTCACTCCTCCTCTAGCTCGAGGACGAGGGATCCCTCGTAGCCGCATTCGCTGCACCTGTACACATGCGGGAGTATGCCATAGCCCTCCTTCAGCTTGATCTTGTGGCTACTGCACTTGGGGCAGAAGACGGGCGTCGGGGCCCTGTGCCTGACCTTGAAGAGCTTGTCGGCTAGGCCCTTGAGCCAGGGCAAAACTACTGGACCTCGATGTTCTCGTCGGGGAACCCCATGCCGACGAGTGTGCTGTGCACCGTCTCCCTATGGTCCCCCATTAGTAGGACTTGTTCGTTCTTCGCTGTTCCGCCGCAGGCGCACTTGGCCTTCAGCTCCGAGGCTAGCTTGCTCAGTGACACGCTCCCAGAATCTATGCCGTCGATTACGGTCCACTTCTTTCCCCATTTGCGTCTCTCTAAACGAATTCTGATCCGCTGCTGCTCCTTACTCATCTCCTCGCATACGCAGAGGTCCTTCGGGAGCCCGCATACGGGACAAATCTCCGCCATTATCAACACCTTATCGACTTACTCAATGTAAAAACCTTTGCACTGGCGGCCTCTTTGGCGTCTCCTAAGTGTAGTTCTGGAGGAGGCTGAACGCCTTCAGGGCGTTCTTGCCGTCCAGTATGATGATGGTGTTGGTGCTGCAGCTGATGAACTCAACGATGTTTAAGTTTCTGCTCGCCAGGAGCTGGGTGATGAACGCCACGAAACCTGGTGTGGTCTCGACACGGGGCGGGCTGAGGAGTATTAGGGCGACAAGGTTGCTCTGAACCTTGACTGGGTCCTCGAGCTCTCGCTTCATCGTCGTCTGGTCCACGACGTAGACGTACTGGTCAGTGAGGTGGGCCGTGACTATGTGGGAAATGTCCAGCTTCAGCGGGGATATCACCACGGCGATCTTGTCCTGCAGCCTGACCTTGGACTCCTTGAGGATGCTCTGCACGGCCTCCTCCCGGAGCTTCCTGTCTGAAGCTATCTCGTCCGATACCCTTATCACGGCTGCCTTGACTGCTTCGATGCTCCCCTCGCCGAGCTCATCCTGCAGGATGCGGGCGAGGGCGCTGTAGTTCACTATCTTCATGTTCAGGGCGTCGAGGAGGCTTGGCCTCATCTGGATGGTCTCGCGGACCAGCTGCGCGACACTCTTTGTCCTATCTGAGGTTTCAATAGTCATATTTGTAACACATGTGTCGCAATGTATAAATGCTTGCCCCTAACATGAATGCCGTATCCTAAAAGGAGTGTATATGCAATGCCTAAAGACAAGGTCGTTCTAGCCTACTCCGGTGGACTGGACACGTCCATGATGGTAAAATGGCTCCAGACGGAGTACGGCATGGACGTCGTCACAGTCAACCTAGACGTGGGCCAAGGCAAGGAGCGAAAGGGCATAGAGGAGAAGGCCTGGAAGCTCTAAGTCGTAAACCACTACACATTCGACGCTAAGGAGGAGTTCGCCGTGAACTACCTCTTCCCGGCGATCAAAGCTAACGCACTCTACATGGGGACTTACCCCGTGAGCAGCAGCCTAAGCAGGCCCCTCATCGCCAGCAAGGTCATGGAGGTTGCGGAGATGGAGGACGCTCAGGCTGTGGCCCACGGGTGCACCGGGAAGGGTAACGACCAGGTCAGGTTCGACCTCACCTTCAAGGCACTGAACCCCAATATGAAGATCATCGCGCCTGTCAGGGAGTGGAAGTTTGACCGTCATAGCCAGATCCAGTGGGCTAAGGAGCACGGCGTGCCGGTGCCTGTGACGGCGGACAGCCCATATAGCATAGACGAGAACCTTTGGGGCCGGAGCGTCGAGGGCGGCATACTGGAGCACCCCGACAAGATGGTTCCCGGAGACATCTGGGACTGGACCGTAGACGTGGAGAACGCACCGGACGAGCCGGACTACGTCAAAATAGGGTTCCATAAAGGGGTGCCCGTGAGCCTGAACGGCGTCGACTATAAGCCGGCGGAGCTTATCCAGAAGCTCAAGCAACTCGGCGGAAAACACGGCATAGGCAGGATAGAGCACATGGAGGATCGCGTGGTGGGGCTTAAGACCCGTGAGACCTACGAGGTGCCGTCTGCCGAGATAATCCTTAACGCCCACCAAGATCTGGAGAAGATGGTGTTGACTCGACATCAAAAGATGTTCAAGTATCAGGTGGACCAGATGTGGGCCACGGTGGTGTACCAGGGGCTCTGGGTCGACCCCTTCAAGCAGAACCTGGACGCCTTCATCGACAGCACTCAGGAGAACGTCATCGGCTCGGTGACCATGAAGCTCTTCAAGGGGTCGGCGAAGCCTGTCAGCCGCGAGAGTCCGCTGAGCCTCTACGACTACAACCTGGCGAGCTTTGACA
>JAEHCT010000152.1 GCA_020697635.1 Candidatus Bathyarchaeota archaeon | reverse complement strand
TCTCTTCATCACATGATCAAATCCTTGAATTTTTTATCGCCCACTATGACGCCGTCCCGTAGCTGGATGAGGCGGTCCGTGTTCTGGGCCACCATGGCGTCGTGGGTGATGAGTATGAAGGTCTTACCTTCCTCCTTGTTGAGGTCCCTGAGCAGATGCATTATCTCGTCCCCCGTAGTCGTGTCCAGGTTACCTGTGACCTCGTCGGCGAGGATGAGGTTCGGCTCGTTGGAGAGGGCCCTGGCGATGGCGACTCGCTGCTGCTCACCTCCGCTGAGCTGGCTCGGCTTGTGGTCGGCCCTGTCGCCCAGCCCTACAAGCTCCAGAAGGCGTTGCGCCCTCTTATGCCGTTCACTCCTTGAGACGCCTGCGATGGCCATGGGGAGCTCCACGTTGCCTTGGGCGTCCATCCGGGGGATGAGGTTGAAGAACTGGAAGATGAACCCGATCTCCCTGTTCCTGAGCCCCGCCACCTGGTTATCGTTGAGCCCTGAGAGGTCGACACCGTTTATGTAGACCTTGCCCGCGGTGGGCCTATCGAGGGCTCCTATCATGTTGAGGAGGGTGCTCTTGCCGCTGCCGCTCGGGCCCATGATGGCCGTGAACTCGCCGGGCTCCACGGAGAAGCAGATACCCTTGAGGACCTCCAGCGGCCTCCCGCCCTGTATGTACGTCTTCACGAGGTCAACGGTCTCAATTAGGTGGGTCACTGTGTCTCCTCCAGAAGCTTCTCGACGAGTTTCAGTCTATGTTCCGTCATATTCCGTACCTTATTAAGGAAACTCTTCTTCATGTCGGCGTCCAGGTTGCTGTGGAACTGGTTCAGCATCCTTTGGGTCATGTCCTCGTCCTTGTCGACGACGAGGCTCATTATCCTGAGGGCGCCCTGCTTCATCTCCTTGGACATCCATTTGAAGAGTACGGCGAGGTAGTTGACGGTATAGCCGAGGGAGTCCGCGAAGTGCGTCTCCAACTCGGGGAAGAGCTCCCTCCCCTTCTCCGTTATGCTGTAGTACTCGGTCCCGTCCCTCTCTTCGGTCTCCACGAACCCCTTCTTGGCGAGGCTCTTGAGGGCAGGGTAGACGGTGCCCGTCTTGGGCTCCCACACGCCGTCGAACTCATCCTTCAGGGTCTTGAGCATCTCGTAGCCGTACTTGGGGCCTCCGTCGAGCTGTATCATGAGCAGCACCTGAAGTGGGCTCACAGGCATCCTGACCGGGGTCTTGCTACTTATACTCAGCGACATATAGTTGACATCTACCTAGTAGACTTCTTCTATCTTGGAGGCGGGTCTCCTTTTTAAAGGTGTCCCCACATAGGTTTTAAACGGTTTTTCAAGTTTAATACAGAATTTGATCAGAATCTCTTGATGGGCATACGCGTTAAGAGGTTTGCATGCCTTCGACGCGTCGCCTCACCCGACACGAATATAAATGGAATCGACACCCTCGATGATGGATACCAGATGAGCGTCCTCATCTTCACCGACAACCCGAACACAGGCGAGACCCAGCTTGTCCGCCGAGAGCTAGTGGACAGGGGCATAGAAACCGACTACAAGGCGCCTTGGGACATATCGCTGCCTGACTACCACCCCGACTACGACTTGGTGTACGTTCCCAGTAACATGCTTCACAGGGGCACCACCTTCGAGCTGCTACATAGGCTCCTGATACTGAGGAGGCTCGACGAGGCCGCCACCGTGATAAACCCCGTGGAGAGCATGCTCCACTACTCGAAGGAGCACCTCACGCTGCAGCTCGGCGGGCTGGGGCTGCCACACCCCGAGACAATGATAACGGAGAACGTCGAGAAGGCGTACGGGTTCGCCGAGAGGCTGTTGGAGGAGGGCCGGGAGGTCGTCCTCAAGCCCATCTGCATGGCCAGGGGCGTCGGCGTCATGAAGCTCAGCAGGATACGGAGCCGCGAGGACCTCCTCCAGTTCCTGGTCTGGTACACACGCAGCCATGCCGAGGGCGTGTTCTACCTGCAGGAGTTCATACTCAACCAGGGCTACGATATAAGGCTCTTCGTCATAGACGGCGAGGTGGTGGGCAGGGAGAAGCGGTCGAACCCAGAGGACTTCAGGTACAACGTCGCCGTCGGGGCCTCGGCCGAACCTTTCACGGATCCCGTCTACGACGAGCTGGCCGTGAAGGTGGCCGAAGCCGTGGGGCTGAAGATCACGGGCCTAGACGTCCTGCCCCGGGACAACGGCGAGCCCTGCGTGCTGGAGGCTAACTGTTTCCCCGGCTACAAGGCGCTCATGAACACCACGGGCATACAGATTCACGAGCTCATAGTGGACTACTTCGAGAGGCTCATCAGGGGCTAGGGATAATCTTAAACGCCTCTCTACACGGGGTCTCTTTGGATACATATGCCGTTCTGCACTAACTGCGGGTCCGAGATCGAGGACCACCAGAAGTTCTGCCCCAGCTGCGGGGCACGCAACGAGCAAGCGTCTGCATCTACCGAGACGCAGGCTGAGCCCCAGCCACCGACCCCCAGTGAAAGCGATACGCCGCCACCCAGGAAGGGTATAATCGGAGACGTCGACATGGAGGACATCGAGAAGGGGGTAGAGAAGAGCGTGGAGACCGCTAAGAAGGGGCTCGGCGCCGCGTTCAGGCTAGCCCGCAGGGGAATCAAGCAGGGAGCCGAGCTAGCCGGTAAAGGGATAGACGCGGCCAAGGAGACCATCGAGGAGCGTAGGGAAGGTAAGGACGAGGCTGATCCCCCGGCTAAGGGTCAGAGGTTCTGCCCTCAATGTGGTCAGCCAGTCACAGGCTCAGGGAAGTTCTGTAACCACTGCGGCCACAAACTGGAGTAACCCTCACTTCTTTCTCGACAGATGCTTCCTCTGGTAGTAGTACAGCCCCTGCAGCGTGACGTACTGGTACGCCGCCGTGATGATTGTCGAGAACTGCTCGATGTAGAAGAGGACGACGTTGAGCACCAGGAGGGAAACGAGGAGCGCCACCGACCCTATCTCCAGCCCCCACCTGTCTCTTTTCACCAATATGAGTACCGCGCTGAAGGCGAGGGCCAAGCCCACCGCGCCGTCGAGCACGAGATGGATGTAAGCCCAGAACATGTCGACCCCCGAGGCCGACGGGACTTCAGAAAGTATGGCTGCGAGGTAGTCCCCCCTCTGGAATGGGTCACCCGCCAACTCGTTGTACTCGAGGAACCTCATGAAGCTCGGCATACCCAAGATGACTAGGCTCACCACGAGGAACACCTTGACTCTCTGCTGGTTAAGGTACTTTTCCTCGATGCCGTTACAGAACAGGATCAGGTCGTCGAAGAAGTTGGGCTCCTCAGGCGCCACCTGAAGGGTGTCCGACTCGATGAAGTCCATGAGCTCGACCGCTAGGCTTCTGAAACCCGGGTTACTGGTCTTGTCGAGTATTCCTTGGAGCCTGCGGCGCATGTTCTCGTGCTCCTCTGGTTCAAGGCTGTGGTCGAGAACCTCGCCGAGGGTGTCCAGCACGGCGTAGAGTTCGCCTCTGGCGTCCAGCTTGGGCTCCCGGGAGAACTTCAGGTAGAGTAGCACAGTCAAGAGAAAGAACACGTATATTATGGGGGCGGCGACCGGGTAGAAGTAGTCGTTTGTCTGGGTGATAAACTTGCCCACCTCGTCTATGAACAGCCCTATCCCCACCCCTGAGAACAACGCGCTCCAAGTCAGGGCCCACTTGTTGGCGTACATGAGGGGCAGCAGGCTGGCCGCGAACAGGAACACCCCGCCGTAGAGCACATGGGCTATGTGCAGCGTCTGGCTCCCCAGCTGCGGATATCCCGTGAGTTCCAGGAACAGTCTGGTGAGGGACACGCTGGCTGCGAAGCTCAGTAACATTACCTGAAGGTACGCCTCGGCCCTTATCCGCTGAACCGGCTCCCAGATGCGGCTCACTATGTGGTTCATCAAACAAAGTTATCGCTAGAGTAACGATAAATGTGTTCTGATGTAAACCGTTGGGGAGCCGGATCTTATCTACGCTCGACCTTGTCCACATCGACCAGGACGACGATGCAGGCGTTCACCATGACGACGCCGTGGGTCCTCGCCTCCTCGGCGGTATCCTCGGTGGGGAACTCCAGGCCCCCCTTCACCACGGTTATCCTTCTCCTACCCTCGGGGAGCACGCCGAGCACGGCGTCGCCGTCCACCTTCTCCGGGTTCGGGGCGGCCACGGTGACGTCCACCATGAGGGCTTCCTCGAGCTCCGGGAAGCTCCCGAACTTGAAGAGGCCGCCGAGCCCCACCATGCTGCTGTGGCTGATGGCGTCCTTCACGGCCCGCTGCGCGGCCTTGGTCTCGTCCTTACCGTGGAGGTCTATGCCTGTCCCCACCTCCAGCAGGTATCTT
>JAEHCT010000151.1 GCA_020697635.1 Candidatus Bathyarchaeota archaeon | reverse complement strand
ATAGGCGTGCCTGGGGCAGTCATTACCTTGTTCTAGTGGGTACGTCGATAATCGCTTTTAGAACAGAGGCGTCCTTCAAGGCCCGAGATATCTGACTATCACTAAGACCGGAAACGATCTCCTCAGCTCTCGCACGTGACACCTTCAAAGCAACTATCTTCGAGACCAGATGGTCATGCTCTCTTCTATTCGGCATATTTAGACTCGGTTTTACTTCATCTAAAAGGTTTTCCAGCGCACATTGTGCGCACGCGTTTAATACGCGCGCAAGCTTTTTCATCAGCGCGTGCGTGCGAATTACTCTATACAGCGGTTAAAGGTATTTCTCGATAGATGAAAACCAATGAGCATACCTACAACATCGAAGGCTCTGGAGATTATACTCAGGTAGATGCTCCTTCGTTGCTCCCAAGATTGAAATACCCACCCTTGACTGGATTCTTGAGCGGATTTGGGTTACCCATACAGGAGCAAGGTGCTGGACAGGCTCGGCGTCAGGTCGTGGATAAACGCCAGGAACTGGAGCACGGTGATAGGCGGAACCTGGATAGACGACAGAGTCCTCGAAGCCATGAACGAGGTCGCCAAGACCTTCGTGGACATGCACGAGCTCTTCGCCAAGGCCGACGGCAGGGTCGCCAGGCTATGCGGGGTGGAGGAAGCCCACATAACCACGGGAACCGGGGCGGCGCTGGAGCTCGCCGTCGCGGGCTGCATGGCGGGTGACGACTACGGGAAGTGGATGAGGCTCCCAGACACCGAGGGCATGAGGAACGAGGTGCTGATGCCTAGGGGCCACGTGATCGCGTACACGCCCCAGTGGACGGCGCCCGGCGCCAGGACCGTGGAGTACGGCCAGGCGGGGCACCTCAGGTCCTTCAGGGGGGAGCTGGAGTCCAAGATATCCGAGAGTACCTGCTGCCTGGCCTACACGGTGAGCTACAACACCGTGCCTAGAGGCGTGGTGCCCCTCGAGGAGGTGATCGAGGCGGGGAAGAGGCACGACATACCGGTGGTGATAGACGCGGCGTCCGACCTGCCCCCCGTGGCAAACCTCCGCAAGTTCACCGACATGGGCGCCGACATCGTGTGCTTCAGCGGCGGGAAAGCCATCAGGGCGCCCAACAACACAGGCTTCATGGTGGGGAGCGGGAGGGGCGCCGAGATCATCGGCTACGTCAGGGACCACACCTTCCCCCACAGCGGCTGGGGCCGGGGCCACAAGATAAGCAAGGAGCAGATAGTGGGGCTCGTCGTGGCCTTGGAGATATTTGTCGAGGAGGGCGACAGCCTCTACGATGAGCAGTACGCGGCCGCCGAGTACCTCGTCGAGGAGCTCAAAGGGGTCCCGGGGCTTGAGGTGGAGATCATCCCCAACGACGAGACCTACCACGAGCACCCGGTGATGCCCCACGTACCAAGGGTGTTGATGCAGTGGGACGCTAAGGAGATGGGGATGACAGCCGAGGAGCTGGACGCGGCAGTCGCTCGGGACGACCCGCCCATCTTCCTGAGAAACGTTCACTACTACAACTACTATACGGACAAGGATTGGAGGCTCATCGACACCTTCTACCTCCGTCCACCAGAGAAGGTGATCGTCGCCGAGAGGATTAGGAGGGCTTTCCTTGGTGCTCCGTAGTGGTACAGAGCCCTCTATCTGAGTAGGTGGGGCGCCCTCTCTTTTATCAGGGGCTTCATCTCGGCCACTGTCTCCTCGGCGGCCTCGAGAGCCTTCTCTAGGTCTTCCTTGGTCTGGACCGCCGAGACGTTGGGGTGCCCCAGTATGAAGACGCCGCGGTTCATCATGCCCAGGTTGAAGACGTTGAATAGGTTCCTGTCGGCCGTCCTGGAGGTCTCGTGGTCCATCACCTCCCGGTCCGTCCAGGCGACGGAGAACAGGGAGCCGACGCCGCCCACGTGGGCGTCGACGCCCTCCCCCGCCAAGACATCCCTGAGGCCGTCCCTCATCTCGTCGCCCATCTCGGCCATACTCTCGTAGACGGCTGGCTTCATCTCCTTCATTACCGTGAGGCCGGCCGCCATCGCCAGAGGGTGGGCGTTGAAGGTGCCCGAGAACCCCAGAATCGGCGACGCGGTCTCTGGGAGATCGGCGCCGGGGATGCTCAGGGGGCTCATGACCTCATCGGTGGCGGCGTAGGCCCCAACGGGGAAGCCTCCTCCGATGATCTTGCCCATGGCGGTGATGTCGGGGGTCACGCCGTAGAGGGCCTGAGCCCCGCCGTGGCTGAGCCTGAAGGAGATCACCTCGTCGAAGAGGAGGAGGACGTCGTTGTCCTCCGTGGCCTCCCTGACGGTCTGCAGGAAGCCGGGCCTGGGGGTCATGTCCCTCATGGTGGGCTCGACTATGACGGCTGCGAGCTTGTCTCTGTGCTTCTTGATGGTCTCCTCCGCGGCCTCGGCGTCGTTGTATGGGAAGTACACGGTGCAGTCCTTCACCTCCGGGGGGATGCCCACCGCGTCAGGGGTTAACGGCACCGCATCCCACGAACCGTGGTACGCCCCGAGGCACTTGGCGAGCAGCGGCTTCCGGCTGTAAGCCCTGGCGACCCTCACCGCCTGCATGTTGGCCTCCGTTCCGGAGGGCGTGAAACGCACCCTGTCGGCTCCTCTGAGCCTCTTGGTTATCTCCTCGGCGAGCCTGGGCTCGGTCTCGGTCGGTGCGCCGAGGACGGTGCCCTTCTCCCACTGCGCCCTGGCTGCCTCCACAACCTTGGGATGGTTGTGGCCTAGGATGAGGGTGGTGTTGTTGAAGTTGAAGTCGATGCGTTCGTTACCGTCCACGTCCCAGTTGTGGCTGCCCTCGCCTCGCCTCAGGCAGAGGGGGAAGGGCTGCCAGAAGAGGGCTGAGCGGGTGTTACCCGACGGGAGAAACCGTGAGGCGCCCTCCCAGGCCCTATGGGAGCCAGGGTTCTGGGCGCGGTAATCCTCAAGAATCCTCATGGACGATCAGGTGTCCAATGGGTACATAAGGTTTCGAGGGAGGTGCATCTAAACGATGAATAGAAAATAGATATGTGGGCGCTATATCGCCTGCTTCTCTCTGAGGCGTTCAACCTCATCGGGGGATAGCCCTGCGAGGGCCGTCAGAACCTCTTCCGTGTCCTGCCCCAGCACAGGAGGCGGCGACTGTATGCTGCAGTCGCTCCCCGAGAACTTGAGTACGGTGCCTATCTGCTTTATCTTACCAGCCGTGGGGTGCCGCACCTCCTTCAGCATGCCCCGCTCAAGGACCTGGGGGTCGCTGAACACCTCGTCCATGGTGTAAACGGGGCCACACGGGAACCCTACGCCTCGCAGCTTACCGAGCCACTCGTCCCTAGGCCTCTTCATGAACTCCTCCTCCAATAGCGGGATGAGGGTGTCCATGTTCTTGACCCTCAAGGCGTTGGTGGTGAACCGCGGGTCGTCGCCCAGCTTCTCCGTGCCCATGGCCTCCAGCATCATCCCCCAGAGCCTGTCGTTTCCACACGCGATGAGGATGTACTTGCCGTCGCCGGTGGGGAAACCCTGGTACGGCACTATGCTCGGGTGAGCCGTGCCCATCCTAGGCGGGTTGACCCCCGTAGCGAAGTAGTTACCGGCCGCGTACGTCATCCATGACACGGAGCCGTCGAGCATTGACACGTCTATGTACTGGCCCCTCCCCGTATCCTCCCGGGTCCTCAACGCGGCGAGTATGCCTATGACGGCGTACATCCCAGCGCAGATGTCGGTTACCGCCATCCCCACTCGCACCGGTGGCCGCCCAGGCTCCCCCGTGAGCCCCATGAGGCCCCCCATCCCCTGAACGATGAGGTCGTATCCGGGCCACTGGGCGTAGGGCCCGGTCTGGCCGAAGCTGCTTATGCTGCAATAGATGATGCGCGGGTTGAGCTTGCTCAGAGTCTCGTAGTCAACCCCGAGGCGGGAGGTCACACCTGGCCGGAAGTTCTCAAGTACAACATCGCACTTCTCGGCGATCCTATGGAACGCCTTTGTGGCGTCATCGTCCTTGAGGTTCATGGTGATGCTCTTCTTTCCCCGGTTGAGGGACATGAAGTAGCTGCTCTCGCCGTCGATGTACGGAGGGAACGCCCGCGTGTCGTCGCCCCGCCCCGGTATCTCCATCTTTATCACCTCGGCGCCTAGGTCGCTTAGGGTCATGGAGCAGAAGGGTCCGGCGAGGACGTGGGTTAGATCAAGAACCCTGATCCCCTTGAGAGGCGGATCACCTTTGCTTGATGTCACGCAGAATGATCAACCGGTTCCGCTTTTAGTGTTTGTCATGGAGAAGTGTGGAAGGCTTACCGGTATTTACAGCTGTTAATCCCGAACCGATTGTTTATATCAGAGTCATATGCCTATTGCGGGAAGGCGGAACCCGTGGAA
>JAEHCT010000150.1 GCA_020697635.1 Candidatus Bathyarchaeota archaeon | reverse complement strand
ACTCCGTGAAGGCGTCCATCTGGCTCTGATCACGGCTTCAGTGTATTTCCCTGTTGCTCTCAACCTATTTATGGCTGAGGAGGGGTGGGTAACTGTGGGGCTGGTGTTGAGGCGCGGCAGGTGGGGCGTCGCGTTCACGGCGCTTGGCGCGGTAATCTTCTTGGCGTACCTAGCTTACACGAACCCCTTCAAGTTTCTCGCCGAGGCGGGTCGGTTCGACCCGCTGATGTTCGGCTCCGCGGTGCTGCTGAACTGGGTGGGCCTCTTCTTCCTCGCCGCGTCGTGGCATATGCTTCTCAGGGTGCTTCAGGTGCGGATCAGCCTGTGGCGCTCAGTCCAGATGACCTTCGTGAGCATGTTCGTTGTCTGGGTGCTCCCCGTCCCCTCCGGCGTCGAGATAATAAAGGCCTACCTTGTGAGGGGCGAGGAGGGCAGCAACATGGGCAAGGCAGTGAGCTCCGTCATCGTGAACAAGGTCTACTACTTCATCAGCTTCGGCGTCCTCATAACCCTCGCCGCCGTAGTCTCGCTCCTCGGAGGCGACGGCATCCCGGTTCAGCCGATTATGGTCTGGTTCGTGGTGCTCTACGCCCTCGCCAACACCCTCGTCTTCGGCTTGATTCTGACGCCTAGGCGCCTACAGCGGCTCTACGAGGGTAGCCCGGGCTGGGTGCGGAGGAATCTCCTCGACAGGATATACAACCCTGAGATGGGGTTGGGTGGCTTCCCCGTTTTCGTGGACGAGATAAGCAAGGCCATCATGAGCCTCCGTGGGCGCCCCCTCGAGAACCTTCTCTCCCTCCTCATGGTGGGGTTCCACTGGAGCACCGGCGCAGTGACGGCGTACCTCGTCGCCGTGTCCCTGGGCCAACGCGTCAGCTTCTGGGTCATAGTGCTCATCTACGCGGTCATCGAGTTCATCCAGCAGCTGAACATAGTCATCCCCAGCGGCCTTGGCGTGGTTGACGCGGGGCTCACGGGGGCCTTCACCGTGGTGGGGGTGCCCCTCGAGGCCGCGTCGGCCATAAGCCTGCTGACCCGTCTCGCCACCTACTGGTTCGAGCTGGTGCTCTGCGGGGCGGTGAGCCTCCACTTCGGCTACAGGGAGGCTCTGGAGGGCTTCGAGGAGGTGCGATAGCTTTTTATCCCACAGATGTGCTGTATCGCTAGTGATATAGATGGAGTTCACGTTTCAGATGGTTCAACAGGTCCTCTTGTACGTCGCCACATACCTCCTCGGGATGGCCTTCGCCGGCAGCTTCCTGGGCCGAAGATGGATGGGTACCGTGGACGTCTTCCTCCACAGGACCTTCAAGCTTGAAGTCACCATCGGAAAGTACCTCTACTGGAAGCACTTCTGCTGCATACCCAACCCGCCCAAGCCCAAGAACCTGCGGAGGCCCGCGGGCCTCGCGGGTATGCTCTTCACGAGGTTCATAGAGTAGCGCCGCCGACCGGAAACATAAAAAAGCATCACGGGGGTCATGCTAGCATGCTCCGCCTCGGGGTCATCGGATGCGGCCGCGTCACCACCATGTTTCACCTCAGAGCCATCAAGGACGTCAGGGTGGTCGAGGTCGCCGCCTTAGCCGATGTTAACGAGGAGCGGATGCGCGCGGTAGCCAACGAGTTCGGCGTTAAGGCGTACACCGACTACCGCGAGCTCCTCAGAGACCCGGGGATCGACGCCGTAGTCATCAACACGCCCCCAAGGTTCCATGAGGAGATGGTCCTTGATGCCATGGGCAGCGGAAAACACGTCCTCTGCGAGAAGCCGCTGTCGGAGACGGTGGAGGGATGCATGAAGATTAAGGAGGCACAGCTTGAATCGGGGCTATCGGTGCTCCCCGCCCATAACTACTTCTTCACGCCGTGCCTGACGCGCCTCATCGACCTCGTGGACTCAGGCGCCGTAGGGGGTGTGAGGAAGCTGACCCTGACCTTCGAGAGCAACCTCAAGACTTACAGGTCCCAGACCGACTTTAGGATCACAACAGGTAACGGCGTCGTCGAGGACATGCTGCCGCATGTACTCAGCGTGTCGGCGCCAGTCGCAGGGCGCGCGGTGGACGTGAAGGAGCTGCGATGGTGGCGCGATGACTACGAGGTCTGCGACAACATGGAGACCACCCTCGTGACCAACCGGGGGGTGGACCTGGAGTGCAGCCTGAGCTGGACCAAGCTAGTCCCCAAGTTCAGCGTCGAAGTCCACGGATACGAGGGCCGCCTCAAGGCGGACCTGATGATGAAGCCTTATCAGGTCTCTCTGGAGAAGCGGGGGAAGAGGAAGGTCTACAGGGATCGTTGGCTGAGCTGGTACCTTGACCTCGTCAGGTTCAAGCACCCCAGCTTCAGGAACCAGTACGTCCACTTCGACCGCGTGGTCCGCGGCCTGGAGGCGCCCAAGATCACGGTAGACGATGAGGCTCACATCCTTAGGGTAATAGAGAAGATCTCCGAGATGATGTAAGGGAGGGGCGACGGGTTGAGCAAGGTCTCCGTGGTTCGCGCTGAGGGCGACATCCCCGCGGCCGTGCGGCGCATCGTTGAGCTTATAGACGCGCCTCTGCCTAGTGGCGTCGACGCCGTGGTCAAGCCCAACATCTGTAATGCCAAAAACCTGGACGGCATGGTGATCACCGACTTCAGGGTGATCGAGGCTGTCGTAGGCCTCCTCAAGGACCGGGGCTGCGACGTCACCGTGGTGGAGTCCGACAACATCTCAGGCACGGCGGACGCCCGGGCCGAGAGATCCGGCCTACTGACGCTCCTCGACGAGCTCGACGTACAATGGCTTAACCTGAGCCACGACGACTACGAGGAACACGAGGTAGCCGGAACAGTCCTCAAGATGCCTAGGACCGTCATGGAGGCCGATTACCTCGTCAACCTCCCCAAGATGAAGACCTGCGCCCACACCCTGGTGACCCTAGGCATAAAGAACCTCTACGGCGTCTTCCAGAGGAAGAGTAAGAGCAGGCTCCATAGCCACCTGGGCGAGATACTCCCCTACCTGGCTGAGAACATAAGAAACGACCTAGTCTTGGTGGACGGCTTGACATGCATGGAGGGGAACGGGCCAGTCGTCGGGAACCCTGTCTGCCTCGACCTAGTCGTGGGAGGCGTGGACATCGTCTCCGTGGACTCGGTGTGCAGCAGCCTCATGGGCTTCGATCCCGCCGAGATACCGCACATCGCGTCGTCTGCAGGGCGTGCGCCCGGCATGGTGGACGTCGAACGGATCGAGGTGGTGGGGGAAGACTGGACACGGCTTGTCCACGAGTTTGAGCCCCCGTACAGCCTCAAGGCCACCCTCAAGAGCCTGCGCGCCATCAAAGACATGTACCTGACAAGGTAACCATGGGACCGCTCAACCCCGTCCACGGTAAACGATATATTCCATTGCGGCACCCTGACAGAGGATGAATAAAACTATCAAAGTGCTTCTGCTCTCCGTGTTCGTCGCTATGCTGGGTCTCGGCATCGTTGGCCCTATCATGCCGCTGTACGCTGAGAGTTTGGGCGCAACCTATACTCAGGTGGGGCTGCTGAGCTCGGCGTGGAGCATATCCAGGCTCGTATTCAGCGCCCCAGCGGGGAGGCTGAGTGACTCCACGAGCAAGAAGAAGGTGATGGTCGCCGGGCTTCTATCCTACGCGATCGTCAGCCTCCTGTACATTTTCGCGTGGGACTTCAACTCGCTCCTATCCTTCAGGTTCATTCATGGTCTAGGCTCCGCAATGACCATGCCCATCGCCATGGCCTACGCCGCGGAGCTGGCGCCTGAGGGAGAGGAGGGACGCTACATGGGCACTATGAACTTCGCCATGTTCGGCGGCATGGGGTTCGGGCCTCTCCTTGGAGGTAGTCTTACCGACATGTTCAACATGAGCGCACCCTTCTACTTCATGAGCGGGCTCACCGCCCTAAGCTTGGTGCTCGTGATGCTGTTCCTGCCCGACCTGGGCTCAACGACGTATACATTAGACAGGCCCAAGCCTTCGTTCAGGAGAGTTTTATCGAATAGGGTTCTGCTGGCTAGCTTCGTGTTCCGGGCTGTGAATGCCCTGGGCCGTGGATCCATCATGGGGTTCCTGACTATCTTCATGACCACGGCGGTCAAAGACGGCGGTCTGGGGCTATCCGTTACAGAGGGAGGCATCGTTCTCTCCGTGGGCCAGCTCTCCGCGGCGGTACTTCAGAGGCCGTGCGGCGACTTGGCGGATCGCCACGACAAGAACAAGTTGATCATAATGGGGGGCCTGGTGGCGGTCGTCGGGATGGCCTCGTTTCCATTCGCCCACAGCTTCTGGCAGGTGCTGGCCGCCAGGCTCTTGTTCTCGGCTGGAAGCGCTTTGATGACGCCGGCAATCACCGCGATAGCGGCCATCGAGGGGCGAAGCCTAGG
>JAEHCT010000149.1 GCA_020697635.1 Candidatus Bathyarchaeota archaeon | reverse complement strand
AGGAGCTTCTATGGGCATACACTGAGGTTTCTTTACTGTATGAGGACCTTCAAAGGGAACACGACGAGTTACTTTCAAAATATTATGCGCTCCTGGCTCAAGTCCCATAATATATGCGTGAAAAAGTCGTTAAGAACCCGTTGGCAGACCCATAAGTTTTATTAGCAGGTACCGATGTACCCGTTCTGAGTGTTCGGAACCTCATGAACAATATTCTGAACCTGGTTTTTTGTGGCGCTTGCCACGGCGAGGAGAGCTAGACAGGTGGAAGAGTCGCCCGAGGACGACCAACAGAACGGCATCGACCGCTTCCACGAAGGCATACGGAACAGCCTAGACGACATCGGAACCTACTTCCAGGTCACGGGAGCCCAGAAGATAATACGCAGGTACTTCGCCATGAACGCCTTCGACGGCGCCATGACCAGCCTCGGAGTCGTCATAGGAGCCTACCTCAGCCAAATCCATGACCCGCGCAGCGTCATCGGCGTCATCATCACCAGCGGCATAGCCATGATGGTCTCCGGGTTCAGCGGCACCTACATGACGGAGAGCGCCGAGAGGAGCCACAGCCTCAACGAGCTGGAGGACGCCATGCTGGTCAACCTGGACGACACGGTTTACGGCAGGGCCGGCAGGTTCATCTCAGTCTTCGCCGCCCTGGTCGACGGCTCCGCCCCGTTCATGGCCTCGATACCCAGCGTCATACCCTTCCTCCTGGTGCCTAGGCTGATAGATGCAGCCACGGCCTTCATCGCCTCCATCGGCGCCAGCCTCTTCACCCTGTTCATCCTTGGCGTCTACCTCGGCAGGATAAGCGGGGAGAACATACTGTACTCCGGGTTGAAGATGGTGGTCTCGGGCGCGGCGGTGGCGGTGATAGCGCTGCTCCTCAACGTGCACTAGAGGCTGTAGTAGTATCTGCCCGACTGTTTCTGTTCCTTGTCGAGCCTGCTGTCCGGCTTGTTGACGCGGGGCCGCTTGGTGTCCGGGTCGCGCCTGAAGGTGACCTCCATCTCTCTTAGGAAGCCGTTCATGCCGTCCTGGAGGCTCACCGGGTCCCCCGCGTGGCCGTAGACACCCGCCTCCCCGGTGAACACCATGAGCTTGTCAGCGATGAAGTCCTGGGTGACTATGTCGTGCTCGACGACGAACGCGGTCACGGCACGCATCTTGGTGATGCGCCTGATGGCGCGGGCCATCGCCAGCCTCTCCTCCACGTCCAGGTAGGCGCTGGGCTCGTCCAGAAGGTAGATGTCGGCGTCCCTGCTGAGGCACTCCGCGATGGCCACCCGCTGGAGTTCGCCGCCGCTGAGGATGCTCACGTCCCTTTCCAGAAACCGCTTCACGTTCAGCGGCTCCATGATCTCGGCTCTGTACCAGCTCTCGACGTACTTGGTTCCGGCGGCCTTCCTGAGTATGTCCTCGACGGTGCCCTCTATGTCGCCGCTGATGTACTGGGGCTTGTAGCTCACCTTGATGTCCGGGTCGCTGACGCCTCCCTCGGTAGGCTCCTCCACGCCGGCGAGCATCTTCACGAAAGTCGTCTTGCCTATGCCGTTCATCCCGAGGATGCCCACCACCTCCCCCATGGATATGCCGCCGGCCTCGACCTCCAGCCTGAACGCGCCATAGTCCTTGACGAGCCTGGACCACCCGAGCAGGTTGTAGGTCATCTCCTGCGCCTCCATTGGCGGCTTCTCGTGGAACACTATGGGTGTCTGCCTGAACCGGACGTTCTCGTCGGGGATGTAGCCGTTGATGTAGATGTTGATGCCCTCACGCACCACGTGGACATTGGACACGATGCCGTATACGTCGGGATCTCCGTAGAGGATGAAGACGTCGTCGCTCATGTAGTCCAGGACTGCGAGGTCGTGCTCCGCCGCCACCACCATCCGGTCCTCATCGGCCAGGTTCCTGATGATCCTCGCAGCCCGGGTCCGCTGGTAGATGTCTAGGAAGCTGCTGGGCTCGTCTAAGAGATAGATCTGGGCGTCGCGGCAGATCGTCGTCGCGATGGCGACCCTCTGGAGCTCGCCTCCGCTGAGCACGTCCACGTCACGGTCCAATAGATGACCTATCTCGAGGTCGTCGATGATGGACTCCAGTACGCCGCGCTCGTCGAGCCTTTCAAGGAGCTCCCCGACCTTTCCCTCTACTACCCGCGGGATCTTGTCCACGTACTGGGGCTTGTGCACTGCCTTCATGGTGCCGTCGTAGACTCCGCCGAGGTACTCCTCCAGGGGTTTGCCCCTGAAGTACTCCAGCACCGCCTCTTTCTCGGCGGGCTTCTCGTGGTCCCCCATGTTAGGTACCATCTCTCCGGACAGTATCTTCAGTATGGTTGACTTGCCGATGCCGTTGCGCCCGAGGAGCCCGACTACCTCGTTCTTCCGGGGCGTCGGTAGCCTGAACAGGGTGAACGCGTTGGGTCCGAAGCGGTGGATGTGATCCTTGTCCAGTGCGTCTGGGAGGTTTACGATGCGGAGGGCGTCGAAGGGGCACTTTCGTACGCAGATGCCGCAGCCGCTGCATATGAACTCGCTGACGTACGCGTTGGCCTCCTCGTCGAGGCGTATCGCCTCCCTTCGGGTGCGTACCATGGGGCAGAACCTGATGCAGACGTGGTCGCACCTGTCTGAGCGGCACCGCTCCTTGTCGACGACGGCTACACGCATCTGTCTGCACCTTTCGCGTTTAATCCAGCGCCGAGTTATTTAAGGGAATATCTAGAGGAGGGAAACGGGGCTCACGGACGCCATGAACAAGGGGGATTCACCTCTGGCTCGCCGACAACTCCGCCAGCCAGCGCTCCGTCTCGCCTGTGGACCCGTGACGGAGCACCGTCAGATGGCTGTACTCGGGGCTAGCGAACAGCTCAAGATATTGCCGCCTCCGCTTCCAGTACGTCTTCAACACCCAGAGCGGCATGGAGTCAGGGCCCACAAGAGCAGATAGCCCCTCCCTGTTGCCGTTCCACAGCTCCTCACGGGTCAGTATGCGCCGCACCGTCCTCCTCAGGGTCCGCCAGAAGGCGACCCTCAGCGGGTAGTCCAGCCACACTATGGTGTCCGCCCTGCCCCACAGGATGTCCCGGACCACGCTGTAGTTGCCGTCCGCCACCCATGACTCTCCCGACGTGGCTTCCATCGTCCTCGACCTGAACTCCTCGTCGGGTACCTCTGTCCAGCCGGAGCCCCAGTGGAGACTGTCGAGCTCGACGTGGGGCGCTCCTAGAGCCGCGGCTATCCTTGAAGCCCCCGTCGTCTTCCCTGTGCCCGAGGTGCCGACCACTACGACCCGCCGCATGACGAGGAAGGATGCAGGGCTCCGAGATATATAGTTAAGGTATGGCGCTGCTACACCTCTTATAGAGAGCTACCGCTTCCTTACGTTGAACGCGTACCTAGGCTTCATGTGCTACAGCGCGATGTCGACGCCGTACACCGCCTCGTAGTGGTCCGCTAGCGATTGGGTAAGACGAGCACCCCAGTGGGATGAAAAGGCGAGTAGGGGTCCGACGACTGCCTACAGGAGGAACTAGATAGCCCGTGTGTCTGAATGCCGCCCATGACAGAAGAGTGGTTACACCCTGCACACCATTCTTTATCTCGATTTATCCTGTTTTTTTATCTCTGTGGCATCGATTACTAATCATATATTTTTATTGTGTTGGCTGTTATGTTATACTGTGAATTGTTTAACCTGTAGAAAGAATATGAAGAAACTCGAAGGAGAAGGTCATACCGTCGTAATTAAAGATCCAAGTGAGGGCACTTTTGAGTTTTTATATGTCCCGTACCATTGTGACAACTCCGATTGTCCCGAGTTTTTACTGGAGAAGAGCCATGATATGAAGACAGGTAAACCTCGAACTCCTAGTACAATAAACGCGTATAACTGCGCGGATATCGAAGAATACACTGAAGAGTAATTAACTCAACTTCTAATCCGTTAAAATCCATCTCCGTTTCTTTTTCACTCACAAACGGCGAGTACCACGTACCCCTCACTATATCTATTCTAGACAAAGAGTAAACCCAATTCAGTGATGCCAACGCACTCCGCTGATGGTATCACTATACTTCCGTTTACTATCTGATACGGAGAAGGCGATGGTTACATGTTATTCAGCTACATATTCCCGTCGAAACTAGGTAAAAACAACCCAAGATAATGGAAGTGTGTTGCACCCAGCACACCGTTACTATTTTACCTTATTCCCGTATCCATACTGCGAGGAACTTCTTTGCGGTTACACGGCGTTGTCTTTCTTGATTTACTCATCCTGGTTTTCATGCCTGTCGTTCATGCATCTTATGTTCCGTACATGGAGGAGTGGAGCATCTACGAGTTGGATCTAGAATCCAGTGAGACGCGTCTGATCTTCACAAACCAAGACGAGATCCTAACCTTAGCTGTTCACCCTGACGGCTCCAAG
>JAEHCT010000148.1 GCA_020697635.1 Candidatus Bathyarchaeota archaeon | reverse complement strand
TAAAGAGAACCGGAATCAGATTACTAGTATAGCGCTGAGGGATTCATCATCTCTCGTTTAAAGAAGTAGCGGGTCTGGAGGGATTCGAACCCTCGGCCAATGGCTTAAGAGGCCACCGCTCTGACCTTGCTGAGCTACAGACCCTCAGCCTACGAACAATGCACGAGCACAATTAAAAATCTTTCACAAAGGCAGAGCATATATACAGACGCATCCATTTCTGAGTGATAAAAATGGTGAAGATAGAAGGACACGACTTCCCGGACGACCTCTACTACCACAGGGACCACATGTGGGTCAGGCTGGAGGGCGGAAAGGCCCGCGTCGGCTACAACCAGTGGGCCTCAGAGGCCTCCGGCAAGCTCGTCAGCATCAAGACCCGTCCGGCTGGCAGGACGGTGAAGGCAGGAAAGACCCTAGGCAGCATCGAGAGCGGCAAGTGGGTGGGAAGCCTGAAGATTCCCCTCACCGGTACAATCGTCGAGATCAACCCGGGTCTATCCGACAAGCCGAGCCTCATCAACGAGGCCCCGTACGGCGACGGCTGGGTAGCCCTGCTCGAGCCCGAGAACCTCGACGCCGAGCTCAAGGAGCTCATCCCAGGCAGCGATAAAGCCGCCCTCGAGGTCTGGCTCAAGGAAGAGATAGAGAAGGCCGGAGTATAGTCGCTTGGAGGAGTGGCGGCTACTAGACCTGGGGAAGGCTGAGCCATACACGGCGCAGACGTTCTACGAGGCCGTCGCCGAGGCTGTGCACAGGGGCTTGAGCCCCAACACCCTCATACTGGTGCAGCCGGCCTCTCCCTACGCGTGCATCGGCTACCATCAGGACATCGAGAAGGAGATCGACCTAGAGTTCACCGAGGCTGAGGGCCTGCCCGTGATCCGCCGCAGCCAGGGAGGCGGAGCCACGTACCTAGACGGCAACCAGGTCTTCTATCAGCTCATAAGCAGGGACAGCGAGGCTGTGCCCCGCAGCGTGGACCGTCTCTTCGAGAAGGCCCTCGGCGTCACGGTGGAGGGTTACAGGCGGCTTGGGGTGCCCGCCGAGTATAAGCCCCTCAACGACGTCGTGGTCGGGGGCCGGAAGATAAGCGGCAACGGCGCCGGGATGCACGAGTCTGCCAGCATCCTCGTCGGCAACTTCATCATGGACCTGAACTACCCGCTCATGGCGAGGGTGCTCCGGGTGCCCGACGAGAAGTTCAGAGACAAGATGGCCAAGAGCATGGAGCAGTGGGTGACCACCCTCAAGAGGGAGCTGGGCGAGAGCCCAACGCCGGAGCGCATCAAAGAGGTCTACGCCGAGGCCTTCCAGGAGAGGATGGGGGTGAGGCTCGTCCCGGGGGAGCCCACCGAGGAAGAGCGGCGGATCTACACCGAGGAGACCAAGCCAAGGCACACCAGCCTGGAGTGGCTCTACATGGAGGCGCCCCGCGGCAAGCCCGGGAGGGCCGTGAAGATCGCCCACGAGGTGAAGGTCGTGGAGGCGGACCACAAGGCCGGGAAACTCATAAGGCTCAGAGCCGAGGTCAAGGGAACCGAGATACTGGACCTACGCGTCACGGGGGACCTGTTCGTGATCCCCAAGGAGGCGGTCAGGGACCTCGAGGCGGAGCTAGTCGGTGCCCACCTAGAGGAGGGCGAACTACTCGAGAAGATAACGAGGTTCTACGAGGAGAAGAGCCCTGAGAGCCCCGGGGTGACGCCGAGGGACTACGTCGACGCCTTGATGAAGCTAAGGACGCTTCTCTAAAAATTTACTTAGACAATCGTAATAACTTGATGCGTGCAGGATATTAGGAAATATTAGGTAAGCTACTTCATTATGCGGATCTTGCTGGGCTCGACACCCGCATCGAGAAGCTCCGTGAGGGTCATGGCCTCGCCCTTTGCCAGGCTTATCTTCTCCATGGCTCCTTCGCTGAACTGGAAAGCCGCCACCTTCAGGGGCTTGCTGAGGCTGCCCGCCGCAAGCACCTTCCCCGGCACCGCCACGACCTCCCCCTCCTCCGCGTGTCTGTCGATGCGGCTCAGGTTCACGGCGACCCGTCTCCGCTTGGGCTTGTCCAGCTCCTCCGCGAGCGCCCTCCAGATGGCTTTACCCGTCTCATCCGAGGCCTTCATAAGAGCCTGTATGGTGTCTTTGAGTATCTGGTTCTTCATCACATTATGTCATCTCCTTGTTATTCCTTGTCTCCTTCCTCGGCTTCATCGTAGTCTCCTGAGCCCACGCTGTAGAGCTTGCCCTCGTCGATCTCAGGCAACTCGAAGTCACTTATCTCGTCGTGAAGCTCGTCTGCCTCGATCTTGCCGCCTAGGACGCTTAGCTTCTGCTTCAGCATCTTCACGGCCTCCTTCACTATGCGCTCCGGCGGAAGCCCGCCGTTGGACTCAACGGTGAAAAGGAACTCGTCCTGCTTGAGACCGCTCATTATCTCCTCGTGGCTCACGAGCTCCCTACAGTGGCTGCATCTCTCGAAGTCCTGGATGTCGATGACTTTTAGCATGCCTCCCTCGAGGACCGCGACGTCGTCTCCACACGTGTCTAGGCATTTTTTCGTGGCGGCCTCGTCCTCTACGTCGACGAACGCCACGTTCTGGTAGACGCACATCGAGACCGGGCTCCACTTGGCGTGCACCTTGCCCTGACCCAGCTGAGCGTACGCCTCGAACTTTATGGCCTGCCCGGGCGCCAGCTTCGCGAGGGGAATGCGCTTGCTTACTGGGGCAATAGACGGATCCTCTGGGACCATGTCGCCGCTGTAAACCGTCATGGTGTCGTCCTTGGCCTCGATGTCCATGGTCAGCACGGCCCTGCACTTGGGGCACCCCAGCTCCGCTTCGCAGTCGCACTCCTCGGGAAGCACGTAGTTATCTAGGTTGGTCTTCAGGGGCACGAGCCCTATGCGGTGGGCCAGCACCTCGTCTGGCACGATGCTCGAGTTGTCGAAGTAAAAGATGTCGTCGACGGTCATTATGGGGACCTCGGCGACCATTGTGCGTCGCAGGGAGTTCGCGAAGGCGGCGTTCACGCCGTCCAACAGGAACCTTATGGTGTCCTCGTTCAAGCTGACTATCTTAGTCTTCAAGGCTCCCCGGGGCTCCTATGGTCTTCTGCCTCTCCTTCCACCCGGCTTCCTTGTGCCGTCGTGGGGGATGGGGGTGGTCTCCTCGATCCTTCCGATCCTGAAGCCGCTTCTAGCGAGTATCCTGATGGCCGACTGCGCCCCGGGTCCAGGGGTCTTGCTCCCTATACCGCCCGGCGCCCTCACCTTGATGTGGATGGCGTTGACGCCCTTGTCCTTTGCGATACCGGCGATATGCTGAGCCGCCTTCATGGCCGCATATGGGCTGGGCTTGAGCCTGTCCGCCTTGACGAACATGCCTCCACTGGCGATGCCGAGGGTCTCGGCGCCGGTCAGGTCGGTCATATGGATGATCGTGTTGTTGAAGCTACTGAATATGCGGATTATGGCCCACCTCTCACCTTCACTCATCTGGCTGTTCCCTCCTCCGCTAAAGCTTCCTCGACCCCCAGCGCCCTCCTGAGCGGGTGCTCAGGGTTGTGGTAGGGGCTGAATAACGCGTAGTCGAGGGTCTCCTCGTCGTCGATCTTAACCTGGTAGCTGGGAGAGGTCACTTTCCGGCCGTTGATGGCTATGTGGCCGTGAGCGATGAGCTGCCGCGACTGGAACAGGCTTGAAACCATGCCTCTCCTGAATATGTATGTCTGGAGTCTCCTTTCCAGAAGATTTTCGACGCTCAGGGTTAGAACGTCCTCTAGACGACCGTTCTCTATGACTAGGCCACGCTTGTAGAGCTTGTGGATGAGCTCCTTCTCCTTTCTATCACGCTCAGCGGCTCCCAGGCTTAGGAGGTCCCTGGCTCTACCTCGCATGTGGGATAACTCCGTGTGAGCCTTCCATAGTTCGCGCTTGTTCCTGAGGCCATATACGCCTATGGTGCGTAGCTCTTCTTCCAAGGCGTCTGCGTCGTAAGGCCGTTTAGGGGTGTTGTAGGTCTTGTGCTTCTTCTTCGGGTCACCCATCTATCTCACCTATCTCTGCTGCTGCTGCCTTATCCTGCTGCGGCTGACGCCTACGCTGCGGCCCTTCCTAGCCGTGGTCTTGGTTCTCTGACCCCTCACCTTCAATCCTTGGGCGTGGCGTTCGCCTTTCCAGCTTCTCGTCTCCCTCATCAGGTCTATGTCGTCTTTGACCCTGAGGGCCAGGTCGGATGCCAAGAGGTGCAGGTCGTTCCCCGTCATGGGGTCTTTGCGCCTGTTAAACATCCATTTCGGCAGCCCGACGGTCCCCGGGTCGCTGATTGCTTCTTCGAGCCTTCTAACATCCGTGTCACTGAGGCTGCCGAGTCTCTCTGTCGCGTCAAGCCCCAACTGCTTCACGATTGCTCGAGCGAGTCGTATGCCCACGCCTTTTACCTCGGTG
>JAEHCT010000147.1 GCA_020697635.1 Candidatus Bathyarchaeota archaeon | reverse complement strand
GCCCGGGATGCGTGTCGCTCGGGACGTTGAAGTATAGAACCCATTTCTCGCCGTCGAAGGTGCCGTTCACGAGAGACAGGGTGTAGCGTCCATACATGGAGCCGATCTCCCCTGACCAGGCCGAGGCGTCGCCGCCGGCGAGGGCCTCGGAGAGGTCCTTGACGTGCACCGGGAAGTCTCCGCCCTGGAGCACGGGCTCAGGGGCTGACGGAAGAGGCGAGCTCAAGATCTCGGCGATCTTCTGCCCTGTGTATGACTCTGCGAAAGGGACTGTGCTCACTAGCCCAGTTAAGGTTAGGGCCAGGAGAAACGTTACCAATATCTTGTGTCTACATTTCATCATTTAATCCTCCAAAGGAAGCATTATCGTGTTATTATACGGGATATAGACCTTAAATCTTCCACCCACGGGGGCCACAGCCCCCAGCGGGACGTCCACCAGCACCTTGTTTCCATCCACGTCTAGCCTGACCTCTGTGTAGGGGCCGATGAAGGACGTCCACTCGACCTCGCCTTCCAGGGCGTTCGACGGCTCGTCGGGCTCCTCGATGCTGTAGTTCTCGGGCCTGATGACGCAGGCGGCCGTGTCGCCCTGCTTGATCCTGCCCGTCGAGTCGAGGCCCTGGAGCTTGATGTTTCCTACACTCATGTGGACTCCGTCCTCGGTGGAGGTCACCTCGCCCCTCAGCAGGGTCCCCCTGCCCATGAAGGTGGCGATGAAGACGTCGTGGGGAACGTTGTATATCTCCGTGGGGGACCCGATCTGTCTCACCTTGCCATGATCCTGTATGGCGATCCTGTCGGAGACGGACATCGCCTCCTCCTGGTCGTGGGTGACGTAGACCGTGGTGATCTTCAGCCGCCTCTGCAGCGCCTTGATCTCCTCCCGCATCTGGACCCTGAGCTTGGCGTCCAGGTTGCTCAGAGGCTCGTCCAGCAGCAGCACCGCTGGGTTGATGACCAGGACCCTGGCGAGGGCGACGCGCTGCTGCTGGCCCCCGCTGAGCTGCGTGGGGAACCTGTCCTCCATGCCTTCGAGCTCAACCTGGTCGAGGGCGTCCATCACGCGCTCCCTCACCTGGTCCTTGGGGATCTTCCTCACGTTCAATCCGTATGCGACGTTGTCGAAGACCTTGAGGTGGGGCCACAGGGCGTAGTTCTGGAAGACCATGCCGGTGTTGCGCTCAAACGAGGGAAGCCCCGTGACGTCCTGTCCGTCGAACAGCACCTGGCCCTCCGTCGGGAACTCGAGCCCCGCGATGAGTCGCATGGTGGTGGTTTTACCGCAGCCGCTGGGGCCCAGCAAAGTGAAGAACTCGCCGTCCTCGATCGTCAGGTTGACGTGGTCCGCGGCCACGACTTCTCCGAATAGCTTGGTCAGGTTTCTTAGCTCTATCTCTACCATCTTCTAGACTCCCAGGAACGATGCTTTTTGCTTGAGCACGTAGTTGCTCACCGCCATCGCCATGATCTGGACCGTCATGAGCAGTATACAGAGGCTCGCGCCTATGCTCACAGCGCCCACGGCGGCCGTGCCATACACGATCTGGCTTATGAAGAAAGTGATGGGCACCCTGTCCTCCCTCAGGGCGCCCAGGGTGATGCTTGTGCTCACCTCCGCCATCGAGTAGACGAAGCTCAGTAGGGCGCCGCTGATGACGTTGGTCACTATCAGCGGGATCACTATCTTCCCGAAGGTCGTCGTCCTCGTCGCGCCCAGGTTGAGGGACGACTCCTCGAGGCTTTTATCGATCTGCTGGAGCCCCGCGTAGACGGATCTGGTCATGAACGGCAGCCGTCGAATCGTGTAGGCGAGTATCAACAGCAGCGCCGGGTCCGTCAGTGGGTCAAGCAGGGAGCCTCTGAAGAACTTTGTCGAGAAGAACAGGAAGTAGCTGACAGCGAGACTTACACCCGGCACCGACACCGGTACCGTCGCCAGCAGGTCCAGCAGCGACTTGGTGGGGATATCGCGTTTAGCCACCACGTATGAGATGCTTGAGCCCACTACCATCATGATGGCGACAGCCACGACGCTGTACCCCAGGCTGTTCAGTATGGCTCGGACCACGTCTCTGTTGGTGGTTAGCGCCCTGAAGTACTCTCCCGTGATCTTTGTCGGGAAGGTTCCGCTGTTGGCCCAGTTGGTCGAGGCCAGCACGAAGGTTCCCAGCTGCGGCATCGCGCCCAGTATGAACAGCAGTAACAGTCCGCCGACGATGAGCAGCTGTATGCCTGCTTTGGGCTTCCTGAGCCTTGGGCTCCATCTGCCGCCCTTGCTGATCATGGTGTAGCTGCGCCTCGAAGTATAGTACTTTACGAGGGTGTAGCTCAACACTGTTACCACCATTATGAGGAGCGCCAACGCGGAGACCTTCGGGGATATGTCCCCGGTCAAAGCCTCCCTGAAGCTGGCGTATATCTGGTAGGACGCTACGTTCTTGGAGAGGGGGTTCGCGGTGGCCCCTATGAAGCCTATGGGGGCTCCAAGGTCTTCGAGGCTGAAGATGAACGTGATTATGGCGCCCGCAACCAGCCCCGGCAGGAAGAGGGGGAAGGTCACCGTCCTGAAGAGCCTGAACCCCGTTGAGCCGAGGTTCTCGGCCATCTCCTCTAGGCTGGGGTCGATGTTGTTGAGAGAAGACAATACGTTAGTGTAGACGATCGGGTAGTATGTCAGCGTCTGCACCACTATCAACCCCACAAGCCCGTCTATGCTCACCCTCCAGGGCAGTATGCGAAGCAGATCGACTAGAAGCCAGTTAAGCAAGCCGAACTGGGCGTTGAACACCTTACCCACCACGTAGGCGTTCACGAAGGGCGTCGCCAGCAACGGGATCAGCAATATGACTTTGAAGACGGCTTTGCCCTTGAACTCGTACCTGCCCATGATCATGGCGACGCCGATGCCGATTACGCTGCAGAACACCGTTACAGTCAGTGCCACAATCAGGGAGTTGAGGAGGATCCCGTGATCGTAGCCCCAGAGGTACATGACGCCCCGTCGAACCTCGAACATCCTTCCGCCTCTGGACTGGAGGCTCACGTACTCGGGGCTCGTCAATATATCGATGAACCAGTTGAGGCTGAGACCCCCCTCAAACTTGAAGCCCTGTACTACTAGGGATGATAATGGGAGGACTAGAAACCCTATGAGGACGAGATACGAGATCAGGGTCTGGGTTATTGTGAGGGGGTCTAGCTCCCTCCGTAGTTTTCTAACCTTATCCTTGATGGAGGTGGATTTTATCCAGTTCTCCGTCAACTCGTTCCCCTAGGAGATGCTTGCTAGCTCTGCGGCGATCTCGTCGTAGTGGCTGTTCGCGGCGTCTACCCATGCGTCAACCATCTTCTGTTTATACTCTACGTCCGATGACATCTGCTCGTTGATGCCCTGGGCGTACTCCATGGTGAAGGTCTCCGTCTCGCCGGTCGTCGGGTCCACGAACTCGATCTCGTCGGGGTCGCCGAGCCTGAAGGCTAGGTCGTCGAACTGTGCCTGCGTTATCTGTTCATCCTCCAGCGCCCAGGTGAGGTCCTCCCAGACTCGTTCCAGCTTTATCTGGGGTAGCACTATCACCGCCCTGTGGTAGCTTCTTATGGCCGAGTAGTAGCTCGCCCCCTCGACGCTGTCGAACTGTATGGTTAGCGCTTCCTGGGTCTTCTGGAACACCTCTTCGAGGTCGGCTCTCTGTTTGCCCTCTGGGGTGTCGAACACCTCTTCGTTGACGGGCATCCTGTTGATGTTGCCGTCTAGCCAGACCTTTTGGCCCTCGGGGCTGATCACCCACTCGATGAAGCCTTGCGCCAGTTCTGGTTCCTGTGCAGTCGTCAGTAACGCTATGGGGTCGGCGTTTACTATTGTGCCGTCGGCGGGGAAGATGTACCGGCAGAAATCGGGGTTTATCCACTGTGCCGTGTAGCCGTAGAAGTCGATGGTCGTGCCGATGGCTATCTCTTTGTTGATCACCGCGTCTCGAACGTTTCCCGATTGGTCGAATATCGCCGAGTTGGCCCCCATCCCTATGAGGACGTCCCATCCGTCACGCCACCCGTAGATCTGGAGTATTATCTGGAAGATCCTTGTGTTGGATGTGGACGTGGTGGCGTCGGCGGTTCCCACGAGACTTGTAGGAAGGTAGGCCGCGTAGGTCGTGCTCGCCAGGTCTTCCCATGTTGTGGGCTCCGGGAGATCATAGAACTCCAGTAACTCGGTGTTGATGGTGAAGCCGAAGGAGCTTATCGCGGCCCCGGCCCAGTAGACGTCGTCGCCGACGACTCGCCTTGTTTCTGAGCCACCTATATCCTCTGGGATTCCAGCCAGTATGGCGTCGATGTTTTCGCCTTCAAGCGGGGCAAGCATATCGGCGTCGAGGAGAATGTCGAACAGGTCGGGTCCGCCGCCCCACGCCACATCGATGTCGCCTGACCTTGAGATGGTTTCGATCCAC
>JAEHCT010000146.1 GCA_020697635.1 Candidatus Bathyarchaeota archaeon | reverse complement strand
CGAGTGACCCCCGCTGATGCAAGGAGCATGCTCCTTTAAATGCCAGGGACTCATCCCTTGATGATTTCTAAGAGTGAAGGCGAGTTCCAGGCCGAGACTGACTACGACAAGGACTACTTCAAGGAGAAGACGGGCCTCAGCCTCCGCGAGCAGTACCACAGGCTCCACCCCCAGGTCCTCAGCTGCTTCGAGGACGACATGGTGGAGATGTGGGGCCGGAAGTGGAAGGCCAACACCAACGTGGGCAAGCTCAGGGTCGCGCTGCTGCACCGCCCCGGCCCAGAGTTCCTGCAGGTGGGTAATCCGACGCCGTGGCCGCCCCACGAAGACAGCCTCATAGCCTGGCGGATGAGCGAGAAGATGGGCCTCGACGAGCTGGTCGAGAACCATGAGAGCCTCGTGGACGCCTACAAGGCGGAGGGCGTCGAGGTGGTCATCAGGAAGCCGGACCCCAACGACCCGCCGTACCAGGTTAAGGCCATCTACGCGGACGACGTATGCCACCCCGCGGTCTACGGCCAGGTCATCCTCAGGATGTACGACCACCTCAGGAGAGGCGAGGAGCTTCCCACATACCAGACCCTTGCCGAGCTAGGGTGCCCCGTCGTCGGCATGATAATGGACAGAGGCATGACGGAGGGAGGCAGCATAGGGTGGCTCGACGAGAAACACCTCGTAATCGCGGTGCACTTCCCTAGGGCCAACACGAGGGAGCCCGACGTCATGAGGGCAAACGAGTCGGGGCACACGCAGTTCGCGCGCATCGTAAAACTCCAGGACCCGGAGGTAGACATACGCATCTGCCCCGGCTACGGCACGAGCCTCGGCACCAGCCACTACAGCCTCATCGACAGGCATACGAGCGTCCAGGACCCCCGGACGGTCGACCCCTACCTCAGGGAGTGGATGGAGGCGGAGATGAACTGGGAGTTCGTCAACCCACCCGACGATGTCAGCGTCAAGGTGCATACAGGCGACCCGCGGATGCCCGTGGTTAAGCGGGCCCCCAACACGGGGGTCGTGCTTGAGCCGCGGAAGATTCTCGTACCCACGGGCAACCCGAAGGCCACCAAGTGGTTCGAGAGCATCGACGTCGAGGTAGTGGAGGTCGAGGTGCCCACGCTGGTGAGGCCCCGCAACAGCGGCAGCATAAAGTGCACCTGCGGCGGCATCCTACGGGACCCCGAGCCCAAGAGCTACTGATCCTCCGGTACCAGTTCAACGCGTCCTATTTCTTTTCAAACCGTCTTCAGCGCATGAAAGACCCTATGGGGAGTGGGGGCTCGCTGAGTGCGGCATCTAACGTTTCTCGCGGTACACGTGGAGCTTTTCCTCGAGTCGTTTGTCGCTGAGAGCGAGTATCTCCACGGCTAGAAGGGCGGCGTTTCTGGCGCCGTCGATGGCTACGGTGGCCACGGGGACCCCTGTGGGCATCTGGACTATGCTGAGGAGGCTGTCGAGGCCACCGAGCTTGACGTCTTTAGGTACGCCGATGACGGGTTTGACGGTTTTGGCGGCTACTGCGCCGGGCAAAGCCGCCGCGAGGCCGGCCACGCAGATGTATACGTCGGCGTCGCTGTTCTTGACGTATGAGGCGAGCCTCTCAGGGTTCCTGTGCGCAGAGATTACGTTAAGCTCACATGGTACACCGAACTCCTTGAGCATCTGGACCGCCTTCTCGCCCTGCTCGGCGTCCGACTCGCTGCCTATTATAACGGCTACCTTGGTCATGATGATGGCTTAGATGGTAGGGCTTTAAGTATTGTTCTGGGCGACGTTCCCGGCTACCCGGGACTCCATGTGTTAAAATTCGGGATGCGGATGGAATACGAAGCTTCAGCTGGTAGGATCTCACGATCTCCTTCGAGTCTTCGTTTTGCCTTCTGAAGGCGTTTTTAGGGCATGGAGTAGGATTCTATTATCGAAACCAATAATATTAGCCACAATCATAATTCATTCAGAGGTTTTTCTTCTATGAAAGCTAAGAAGAAGCTAACGACGAGTTTCGGCTCTCCAGTCGATGACGACCAGAACAGCATGACGGCCGGCACTTCGGGCCCGGTGCTGATGCAGGACGTGCACCTCCTAGAAAAGTTGGCGCACTTCAACAGGGAACGAATCCCAGAACGAATAGTTCACGCAAAAGGCGCGGGGGCATACGGTTACTTCGAGGTAACGAACGACCTCAGCGGTTACTGCAAAGCCAAGTTCCTGTCAGAAGTAGGAAAGAAAACCGAGGTAGTCGCCAGGTTCTCCACGGTAGGCGGGGAGAAAGGGTCCGCAGACGCTGAGAGGGATCCACGGGGCTTCGCGGTCAAGTTCTACACCGAGGAAGGTAACTACGATTTCGTCGGGAACAACACGCCGGTATTCTTCATCAGGGACCCCATCAAGTTCCCTGACTTCATACACACACAGAAGCGTAACCCGGTGACGAACACGAAGGACCCCGACATGTTCTGGGACTTCCTCTCACTCACCCCGGAGTCGATACATCAGGTCACGATCCTCTTCTCCGACAGGGGGACGCCCAAGACCTTTAGGCACATGAACGGGTACAGCGGCCACACATTCATGTGGTATAACGATAAAGACGACTACGTGTGGGTCAAGATCCACTTCATAACGGCGCAGGGAATACAGAACCTGACGAGCGCAGAGGCGACGACACTCAAGGGTAAAGACCCCGACCACGCCACACGAGACCTGTATGAAGCCATCGAGAAAGGAGACTACCCGGCCTGGAACGTGAGCGTCCAGATAATGAAGCCGGAGGAGGCGGAGAACTACAGGTTCAACCCCTTCGACATAACCAAGGTATGGCCGCACGGCGACTACCCCCTCATCCCGCTGGGACGGATGGTGCTGAACAGGAACCCCGCGAACTACTTCATCGATGTAGAGCAGGCGGCGTTCTCTCCGGCCAACCTCGTGCCCGGGATAGCCCCGTCTCCGGACAAGATGCTTCAGGGGAGGCTGTTCAGCTACCACGACGCCCACAGGTATAGGCTCGGGGTCAACTACACGCAGCTACCCGTCAACAGACCGAAGGCCATGACCGTGAACTACCAGAGGGACGGCTTCATGCGGACGATGTCTGAACACGAGGGAAGCCCCAACTACTACCCGAACACGTTCGGTGGACCAGAGCCTGACGCGGCGGCCAAATGGCCGACCTATGAGATAAAAGGTAAATGGGGTAGACACGCCTATGTTCACCCCAACAGCGACTATGTGCAGCCGGCCGCCCTCTACAACAAGGTGATGACGGACGTCGACCGCGCCCACCTCGTCGGCAACATCGTCGAGCATCTGGGGAACGCCAGGAAAGAGATACAGGTACGTCAGACCGTGTTGTTCTACAGGGTGGACCCAGATTACGGCACACGCGTAGCCGATGGCCTGGGGCTCGATATAGCGGAGATTAAAAGACTCGCCAAGGACTAAACCTTTTTTCTTTTAATTTCGAGGCGCGCGAGCGTGATCGCAAGGTAAATGAATAAATCAGTCAACAACCTGAGTAATGAAATTCATATATTCCAAGTTACATGGAATTAGCGTTTTTTATGGGGGGTTGAGTTAGGTTTCGGTGGCTGGGAGGGGGTGTGCTTGAGGTGTGGCGCTGTCGTCGACGAACCGTATTCTCTTGTCTTCATGGCGTGTTCGCCTATCGTTCTCGTTGATTCTCCTCAGCGCCGCTGCGGAGTGGTTTGCCAGCGTCTCGATGAGTCTGGTGTCGTACTGGTTGAAGGCGTTGCATTCGCAGCTTTCTACGTTTATGACGCCGATGGTCTCTCCGTTGTCGTTCATGGGTACGGCCAGCTCCGATTTGACGACACAGTCATCCTCTGCCTCTACGGGCGGCGGGATGTAGTCCCCGTCTAGGCTTATATCCGGTATGATCTGGGTTGTCCCCGTGCGGTAGGTTCTGGCCGTGACGCTTCTCGAGTTGACGTCTATCACCCACCTCTCTTTGAGGGGGATGCCTATCGTCTTTTCGTATATCAGCACGTCGTCTTGGGTTATCGCTATACCGGCGAAGCTGAATCCAAACACGTGCTGTATGGTACCTAACATGATGTCGTATACGTCCTCAGGGGTATGGGCTTTACCGAACTTGAAGGCGCTCTGATGGAGCCTGTAGAACTTGTCCTCGAAGGTTTTTCTCTCCGACATGTCCCTGCAGAAAGATAGGGACGCCGGTTTGCCTTCATACTCGATGAGGGACGCGTTTGTCTCGACGGGTACCTCTGCTCCGTCTTTCTTGACTAGGAATAGCTCGTACTGGTGGGGCGGTGCTTCCCCTCTCTGCCTGGCCAGCGCCCTTGTCTTGACTAGTTCCTGGTCTCTTGGTGAGGTGATCTCCAGTGAATCCGTACCTATGAGTTCGTCGAGGGTGTAACCCAGCATGTCGGCTGCTCTCTTGTTTGCATACACGATCTTCACGCCTGCTAACACGA
>JAEHCT010000145.1 GCA_020697635.1 Candidatus Bathyarchaeota archaeon | reverse complement strand
GCAGGAAATGCCCCCCATGATGCTATGCTTTTTGAAACATTACCTCATGCACGCAGCCCATATGTCTATATGCCCATCTCCTTAGGAGTTTAGCATGAAATACGGCGTAATGGAAAGCTTCCGGATGCATCACTCACAGACGGAGTATGGACTGAAGTCTGAGAGTGATAGAATATGGCTCTTTCCTAAGGCCAAGGAACTGGAGTTTCAGGGCATAGAACTGGGTATTGGGCTGGACTACAGAAAAGATCCGCTCTGGACAGGCGATGGCTTCATGCGTCAAGCCATCAAGGAGGAGGCGCGGCTTACTGGCGTTGAGGCGGCGTCTATCTGCCTGCATCTGCTTAACCATAAGGAGAACAGCCCAGCCAGCGACAGAGCGGAGCATAGAGAGGCGGGCCGCGAGATCATAAGGAACACCATAGACGCTTGCGCGCATATTGGCGCGTCGGTTATTCTGGTCCCGTTTTTTGGCACTGCGGCGCTGAAGTCTGAGGAGCAGATACAGTTTCTGATCGGTGAGATGAGGGAGCTGTCAACTATAGCGGAGGATAAAGGCGTCTGCCTGTCTCTGGAGACCTCCCTGGAGGCGCCTGAATTGGTGCGCATAGTTGAGTCCGTCGGCTCAGACTACCTCAGGGTATACTTTGACACCGGAAACACAGCTAGTATAGGCCACGACATGGTTCAGGAGATCGAGACGCTGGGTGAGCACATCGCCCAGGTTCACGTGAAGGATTACCCATCGCGGACTCTAGGAGAGGGAAACGTAGACTTTGATGAGACTGTTGGTACATTGAAGAAAGTAGGTTTCAATGGCTACCTCGTACTGGAGACGCCTGCTTCGGATGATTCTGCCGGGGCTGCGTCAAGTAATCTGACCTATATTAGGCGTGTCGTTGAGGGATAACGTACCACGGTTATCACTAATTATATTATGCTTCAAGGCGTAAATTTCCAAGCCGTTATCACGGGACGCGCGCGTAAAATATTCGATGAAAAAGAGTAAGGTGTCGGGAGATATCTCCACTACGGGTGGTGTTCGAACTTCCCCCCGCATCTTCAAATTAATTTGATTTAAAACTAGGAATTGTAATAATTAGATAAATGCAATACTCCTGTTGTTAGATACAAGCGTTTTTCGGGAATGGTTCAGGTTACTTGATACTTGAAATATTAATCAAAGTGAAACCGCGTGACAAGCTAGGGGCACATTGGAGCACGTCTAATAGACAGTTTCCATTGTGTGCAGTCATTACGAAACATAGGTTTATAAACCGACGATGCAGGCTACTCCCTGTACGAGGAATATAGTTTGAATATATTCCTAGTATAATCGCGTTAGAAGGAGTGAAAGACATGGGTTATAGAGAGAGGCGCAGTTACGACCGCGGCCCCAGAGAGATGCACAAAGCAGTTTGCGCAGACTGTGGCCAGGAGTGCGAGGTCCCGTTCAAGCCGACCGAGGGCCGACCAGTATACTGCCAGGAATGCTACAAAAAGCATAGACCACCGCGCAGGTACTAACTGCCGCCCTAAACTAGGGAGCCGCGTGGGAGACCGTGCGGCCGCCCTTCAATTTTTATTCAACAAAACGGTTCAGACGCCAGGTCACATGATGTAGGGGATGAGGCACCCTAGAACAGCAGTCTTCCGTCCTCGACGTACTTCACGCCGTCCACGTACAGCGTCGGGGTGAACGAAACAATGTCCATCTGCAGCTTGGCCACTATCCCAGTCTCGCCTTCAGAGAGGATAGATGTCTAGGAGTTCTACATCTCGTGTTCGAGCGCGTAATACTCCGGTTATTAGAAGCATAAATTGTGTATGATTCTGATCAATATTCAGGGAATTGTATCAGTTTCATTCCTTCAATGTCTTTGACCGATTTCTTTGCGGTACCGCCTAGAGATATTACCTTCTTAATCACCCAGGAGTAGCCGTCGTCATCAGACTCTAGATAGGCTTTAACTCGTATCGTTCGACCCATGGAACATCCTATATATTATGTTCATATGAATGTGTCGAACAACATGCGTGTGCATGCTCCAACGAGAAATGTAAAGTACATCGTCTAACACTCAAAAGATGATGTTAAATGAAGTTAAGCACCTTACCCCGGGTAAGACTGGCTGACCTCCCGACGCCTCTACAGGAGCTACGCAACCTCTCGGCGGCTCTTAAGGGTCCGCGCATACTCGTGAAGCGCGACGACATGACGGGCCTGGCTTTCGGGGGCAACAAGACCAGGAAGCTGGAGTACCTCATGGCGGACGCCATAAGCCAGGGCGCGGACTACATCGTGACCGGCGCAGGGTTCCACTCTAACTGGTGTACACAGGCGGCCGCGGCCGCCCGCAAGTCAGGCATGAAGGTCGTCTTAGTCAAGTCTGGGCCAGTAGACGGGTATGAACCCGAGGACATCGACGGCAACAACCTGCTGCACCACCTGATGGGCGCCGAGATAAAGGTGGCGAGGCCCGAGAACACGCAGAAGGTGATCGAGGAGACCCTGGAGGAGCTGAAGGCAGCGGGGCACAGACCCTACCTCTTGCGCGCCACCGGGTCCACGCCTCCAGGCGTGATGGGTTACGTCAACACGATCCTTGAGCTGACGTCTCAAGCGGTGGAGATGGGCGTAGACATAGATTACCTCGTGCACGCCTCAGGGTCCGGCGGCACGCAGGCCGGGCTCGTGCTGGGCGCCAAGATGTTCAGCACCGGCATCAAAGTGCTGGGCGTCACCACCGGGGGCAAGACGGAGGAGGGCCAGATCGAGAAGGTGTCCGGCCTGGTCAAGGAGGCCGCCGAGCTGCTGGGGCTGAGCATAGACCTCACGCCTGGTGACGTCGTCGTGTACAACGAGTACGCCGGCGAGGGCTACGGCTACGTGACTGACGGGAAGATGGAGGCGGTTAAGCTGGCGGCGGAGACGGAGGGCCTGATGCTGGACCCCGTCTACACCGCCTCCTCCATGGCTTGCCTGATCGACTTGTGCAGGAAGAAGTTCTTCAAGCCTGAGGACGTCGTCGTCTACCTTCACACGGGGGGACCCGCGGCATTGTTCCCGTATAAGACGCCTCTGAAGGCGTATCTCAAGGGTGAGGAGAGGCCCTGGGTGATTCCTCCCTGGAGCCCATCTTCGGCATGACGATTACAACTTTTTTTCTATAGCGTTTTTATGTTTCTTCGATTGCGGCTCTGATTCTTTCCTCCATGGAGCCAGGGTCTCTCAAGGCCTCTTCCTTCCTACGATCCATCTCGGCGATGGCGTCCGCCCGCTCGAGTATCCGCCTGCATCTCTCCGCCGAGGCGATGTCGATCATCCTGCCGTCCACGTTCACAGACGCCGTGCCCACCTTCAGCCCCTCCTCGAAGGCGTCCAACGCTCTCTTCATGTGCTCCGCCTCCTCGGCGGGCACTGAGAAGCCTTCGTTGAGGAAGGGGATGGGCGCCGGGTGGATGGACTGGGCTCCCTTGTAGCCCAGCCTCCGGGAGTTGACGGCGGCGACGTAGGCCTTCTCGGGCTCCCTCCATGTGAACGGCTCGACGCCCACCAGCCCCATTGGCTGGACCCCGGCGGCGTAGGCGTCCACCAGCACCTTGGACCGGGCGTACCAGAGCTCCCGCCCCTCCGCCGACGTCTGGACGCCCATCTCCTGTGTCAGGTCCTCGGCGCCGACGCCGATGGTCACTATCCTCGGGCTGGCGGACGCTATCTCGAATGCCCTGACGACGCCGAGGGCCGTCTCCACGGCGGCTGCCATCTGCACGGTCCCCGCCTTGATGCCTCTCCTCCGCTCCAGATCAGTGATGATGTCGGCTCTGATGCGTACCTCCTCCGCCGACTCCACCTTGGGCAGGGAGACGCATGTGAGGCCGGGCCATATGGAGGCCTCCAGGTCCAGGGTCGCATGGCTTATGGGGCGGTTTACTCGGACGGCGATGTCTCCGCCTCCTTTCCCAACGACGGGTATGGATTCCTTGACGATGGCTCTGGCTGCGTCCTTCTCTGTCATGGGGACCGAGTCCTCTAGGTCTATCACTATGCAGTCTGCGCCCCTGGTGTACGCCTTCTCTACGAATCGGCTGACGTTCACGGGGAAGATGAGGGAGGAGCGTCTGACGAGCCTCTTGATGTCGGTGTTGTGGGCTGGTGTCGAGTCCATGAAGGGTTAGGGGGTAAAAACGCATTTATCTTCTTGCCCGTGGAGCTTTAGGCCGCGCCTGCTACGCCCTCGTCTATGAGCCGCTGGATCTCGTCGTCGTCGTGTCCGAGGCGGCGGAGCACCTCGACTGTGTCTGCTCCCAGCAGGGGGGGCAGGACGTCGATCGAGGTAGGTGTATCGGAGAACTTTACGCCGGTGGCGACGGTTCGGTACGTGAACCCCAGCGGGTGCTGCCTCTCAACGATCATCCCGCGCGCTCTGACGTTGGGGTCGTCGATGAGCTCCTCGTCTGTGAGGACCGGGGCGCA
>JAEHCT010000144.1 GCA_020697635.1 Candidatus Bathyarchaeota archaeon | reverse complement strand
GCTTACCCTGTAGACGTTGGCTGTAGGCACCTCACCGGTGAGGAAGTAGATGGACTCGCCGTCCTTCGACCACACGGGCCCCGGGCTCGGCGTCGAGAAACGGAGGTCGCTGCCGATTCCCCTGCCGATGCTCCTGTCGAAGCCTGCTGTTATGTTTCTGGGAGATCCTCCCTCCGAAGTCATGACCCAGATGTCGTTGTTCGTGGCTCCTCTGGCGTGGAAGTCGTTGCCAATGTACGCGATCTCTGATCCGTCCGGTGACCACGAGAGACCGCCTATTGTGTGGCTGGCCTCCGTGATCCTCTTCGTATCGCCGCCCTTGGACGGCATCAGGTAAACGTGCCTGACGTGGGTCATGTCGGCGTCCTCCTCAAGGTTGGAGACCAACGCGATCTGTTTTCCATCCGGGCTCCATGCCGCTGCCTCCACGTCGATCTCGCCCTTGGTGAGCTGCTTGGGCTTCCTGCCCTGCCTCACCGTGAAGAGGTGCACCCGCTTCCCGGCGAACATGCCCACGCCGTTGAGCTTGTACCATATGCGTTTCACGACCACCACGTCGGTCTCAGGCTTCTCTGGCTCCCAGACGCGGCTCGTGAACAGCATGTCTCGTCCGTTGGGCGCCCACTGGGGGTTCATGACCCCTGTCTCCAGGTCCGCGGTCAGCTGGGCCTCCCCTCCCTCCGCGTCGATGACGTAGAGCTGGTTCTTCTTCTCGGGCTCTCGGCCGCTGGAGAGGAAGAGCAGCCTGGAGCCGTCCGGGCTCCAACGGGGGTTGCTGTCCTTCCCGGGGCCAGACGTGAACTGCCTGTGTTTACCGGTGGCGGTGTCCAGCATCCAGATGTGCTTCACGTAGTCATCCTCGTCGTAGTCGACGGCGGTGTGAAAGAAGGCGGCTCTCCCGCCGTCGGGGCTGACCTGGGGGTCCGAGACGAACACGAAGCCACGGAGGTCCTCGATCTTAACTTTACGAGACGTCATACACTGAATTAGGGTCTTAAGGAAAATAAGATTTCAGTTAGTCTCGGAAAAAACCCAAACCTACGTTTTGAGACACTTGATAAAAAAGACGTTTTTTCATTTATACTCGCCGATGGCTTATCGATTACACAAAGGGCGCAGGAACACAGCCTCTTTACTAAAAGCATAGCGATATCATCGCATTTCAGTAAAAGAAGCCGATATCACTAGTTTTTCATCATGTTTCATCGATGTTTTTCGCCTTAAAAAAGGGGGATAGATGGATTTTAATAATAATTCGACGAAAACCTCTGTAATGTCACTCGATATTCCATCACCCGAGGATTTTTATGGTCACATTATGGGCGCCGACAGGAAGCTTGTGCGCTGGGACCGCGTGGTCGAATACTTCATGGAGCTGAACAAGTCTCCGATGGTCAAGGTCACGGAGCTGGGTAATAGCACTGAGGGGAATCCGTTCATCGTCGCCTTCATCACCTCTGAGGAGAACATGGGGCGTCTCGAGGAGATAAGGGAGATGAGCTGGAGGCTCAGCCACCCCAAGGGCGTCCCCGTGGAAGAGGTAGAGAAGGCGGTGTCGGATGGCAAGGCCGTGGTCGCCATGACCATGAGCATCCACGCCACCGAGGTGGGGGGCACCCAGATGGCCCCCGAGCTAGCGTGGGAGCTCGTCACCCTCCCCGAGAACAGGGAGATACTGGAGAACACGGTGCTCGTGATGGTGCCCTGCTTCAACCCCGACGGCCAGATCATGGTCACCGACTTCTACGAGAAGTATCTGGGGACAGAGTACGAGGGCTGCAGCCCTCCGTGGCTATACCACAAGTACACTGGCCACGACAACAACAGGGACGCCATCCACAACAAGATGGTGGAGAGTCAGATGGTGAGCCAGCTCCTCTACAAGGAGTGGTTCCCCCAGGCCTACATCGACTACCATCACATGGGCAGCTACGGAGCCCGGTTCTACATCGCACCCTTCGCGAACCCCATCGACGACAAGGTGGACCCCCTCGTCTGGACTGAGCAGGAGCTCTACGGCGGCCTCACCCACGTCCTCCTGGAGGATGCTGGTAAGCACGGCGTGGAGTCGGCGGCCACGTACCCGGGCGAGTTCATGCCCACCTTCAACTACGTGCCATGCTGGCACAACGTCTGCGGCATGTTAACGGAGTCTGCGTCCGCCAAGCTCGCGACCCCCATATACATCCATTACCACCAGCTCAGGGGCAGCAGGCGCGGCCGACCAGAGTACAGGACCCAGATGGGCTTCCCCCACCCCTGGATGGGCGGCTGGTGGAGGCTCCGGGACGTAGTGGAGCAACAGAAGATAAGCGCCTATGGAACCCTGAAGGCGGCGGCCAAGTTCAGGGAGCTCATCCTCCGGAACATGTACAGGAAGGCGAGCGGCGCCATGAGTAAGGGAGCCGAGGAGCCTCCGTACGCGTTCGTCATCAAGCCCGAGCAGCACGACGAGCTGGCCGCCTACAAGCTGATGAAGACACTCATGGACATGGGGGTCGAGGTGAGCCGCAGCCAGCGGGAGTTCGTCGCCGACGGCGTCAGCTACCCCCGAGGCACCTACGTGGTTTTTGCGAGCCAGTACTGCAGGCCCTACGTCGTGAGCCTCCTGAAGCGTACCTTCTACCATCTAGGGGCGTTCAGCAAGTACCCCGACGGGGTCCCCGTGGTCCCCTACGACCTCTCAACGTACACCGTCGCCGAGTTCAGCGGCGTCAGGCTCCAAGAGATCAAGAAGCCCTTCGACGGCAGCTTCGAGACGCTCATAAGCATCAGGTTCCCACGTGGCAGCGTCGAGGAGGAGGCGGCCAACGGCTGGCTCCTGGACGGCCGCGTCAACGACGGCTTCGAGGCCGTCAACAGGCTCCTCAGGAAGGGGGTCACCGTGCACCGGCTCACCGAGCCTGCGTCGACGGAGGCCGGCGTCTTCTCGGCGGGCAGCTTCTATTTCCCCAAGGCTGAGGAACTGCAGAACGAGCTGGAGAAGCTGAGCAAGAGGTGCCACATAGGTTTCGAGGCGGCTCCGGCGGCGGTGAAGTCTAGACCCGTGAAGATGCTTCGCGTCGGGATGTACAAACGGTACTGGGGGGGGAACGCGGACGAGGGCTGGACACGTTTCCTGCTGGAGCAGTACAAGTTCAGGTACAAGACCCTGATGGACAAGGACATCCAGCGTGGGAGGCTGGCGAAGAGCTACGACGTCATAATACTGCCCTCCGACGCCACCGAACTGATCATGGGCGACAAGATCGAAGAATACTATGAGAAGCGTCGGGGAGGCGGCTTCACATTGCCCAACTACCCGCCTGAGTACAGGAGCGGCGTCGGCGACGAGGGCGTCGAGAAGCTCAAGGAGTTCGTCGAGGAGGGTGGGACGCTGCTCTGCTTCGGCGAGTCCAGTAACTTCGCCATCGAGAAGCTGGGGCTCCCCGTCAGGAACGTTTTGAAGGACGTGAAGAACACCGATTTCGTGTGCCCGGGCAGCACATTGCACGTGGACGTCGACGGCGGCCACCCGCTGGCGTGGGGCATCCAGGACGACCTAATGATCGTGTTCCGCCACCACCCGGCGTTCGAGGTGAAGCCCAGGGTAAACAACGAGGAGTACAGCGTGGTCCTCAGCTACCCCGAGAAACACATCATGGAGAGCGGGTGGCTCACCGGCGAGGAGCGCCTGAGCCGTAAGGCGGCCATGGTGGAGGCACAGCTGGGTAAGGGCCGCGTGGTGCTCTACGGGTTCCAGCCCCAGATGAGGGCTCAGCCCGAGGCAACGTTCAAGCTTCTCTTCAACGCCCTCCTCGGGTAGCGGATATTAACACCTATCCCACCCCTTTTTCACGCCTTTTTATACGGAAACGCGTGATCGAAGACGTTTTATAGAGCACCCGAGTAGCTACTAAGATTCGTGATTAAAAATGGGAGTCGAAAAGTTCGCGAAGAAAGAGGTCGCCGCCCTCATGAAGGCTCGTGGCAGCCTCACCCGTTCCTCCGTGGGGCCCATCGAGGGTTTGATCAACCTAGGTGCGGGGGATCCCGACTTCAACCAGCCCGAGTTCGTCAACAAGGCTGTCTACGAGGCCATGAAGGCGGGTCACACCCACTACAGCTTCACAGGTGAGCCCGAGTTCAAGGAGGCCATCGCCGAGTACTATAAGAAGTACGGCGTCACCGTGGACCCGAAGACCCAGGTGCTCATCACCTCGGGTGGGAGCCAGGCCATCTTCCAGGCCTTCGGCGCCGTCCTCAACCCCGGGGACGAGCTTCTCATAATGGATCCGGCCTACCAGGGCTACAACGCGCCCTCTGCCTACTTCGGAGCCAAGATGACACGCGCAAGACAGACGAAGGACAAGAACGGGATATTCAGGCCAAACTTCGGCAACATAGAGAACGCCATCACGCCGAAGACGAAGGCCCTCCTCTTCTGCAACCCCGACAACCCGACGGGCACAGTCTGGACCCAGAAGGAGCTGGAGAAGCTAGCGG
>JAEHCT010000143.1 GCA_020697635.1 Candidatus Bathyarchaeota archaeon | reverse complement strand
GTATGTGTTGATCTTGACGTCGTACTTCAGGCTGGTAGCGACGTGGTTCAGCTCCTCGCCGAAGGCCCACGCGAAGCCCGGCTTGATGTCTACGACTGAGAACTCTTCCGCTAACCTCTCGTTGAGGAGAGTGTACGCCGTAGGACGGCCTATCCGTCCGTTTCCCACTACCGCGATGTGTACTCCCATGTAAATCAAATCAATAGCCCCCCACCATTAAGTTAAGATTTCCTCTAACGTCGAACGAGTTGTCATCGAGCGATAAAAGTCCAAACAATTCTGTAGCCTCGCCTCAGCCCTGGTGGACGAGTGCCTAGGGTAGATCCAGCGAGGGGCAGTTGCTGCAGGGTGCACCGTAAGCAGGGCAGGTGCGGCACACGCTGCCACACGGCGTGATGTCGCCCTCTGTCTTCTCGTGGCAAACACGGATCTCTATGGGTTTGATACACTCAACGTAGGCTAGCCTGGCCTCCACGCCGCCGAAGCTCGTCTCCGGATGCTCACCTACGTAGTAAGACCAGAACCTGCCGTCCTCGTCGACGGCGAGCACGATGTAAGCCTCGGCGCCATGGTTCCCCCAGAACTGCACCTAGGGGCATCCCCTGAAGCGGCGGGCAGCCGCCTCAGCCTCATCAGGTGAGCCAAACCTCATCCAGAGCGCGGCAACATGGCCCATGCGAGTTGAGGGAAAGCCTCATACTAAAAATCTTGCCTCCAAAACCCCCTTTTTTCCTCATCCTCATTGTTGGCTCTTACTGTCCATTCCTGCAAAAATATTATATTTTAAAAAAAAGTTACCATGTCGACTAGATTTGTCGAGTTCAGACAAGAGTAAAGACGAGATCACTAGAATTCTCCACGATTCCTTCGGATGGGCCCTAACCAAGGATCGGCCGCTCTTTGAAAGAATCTTCGCGAAAGACGACGACTTCTTCACATATTTCCCAGACTCGAGCACCGTCGTGGGCTGGAACGAGTTTGAAAAATACTTGGACGGCTGGATGGACCCACGGAACAAAGCCAAGGGATACGACATCAGAAACCTGCGAATAGTGATCTCAGAGACGGGGGAGGTAGCCTGGTTCTCAGCCATTGTGGACGATGAGGGAGAGTTCGATGGAGAGCCTTGGGGCGCGAAAGACATCCGATGGACGGGAGTTCTTGAGAAACGCGGCGGAAGCTGGAAGATATGTCAACAGCACATGTCAGAAAGTAAAAGATAAGGGCCAAGGATAAAGGACGTAGAACAACTACACGTTAAGTCTGTGTAGTTGTTAAAGATACGGCTCTAGCTCAATACGGTATCATTATCTAGGTTCGCTATAATCTTATAGCCTTCATCATCCATTCGTATGTTCATTGGTGAAGCAGGATGAGCGATCCAATTAAAGAGGAGACTTCTAATCCAGATAACAGCGGAGGATCGTCGGAAGAGCCTTACCATAGATTAGCTGAACACCTGGATAGGCTTCCAGGAGGATTCGCGCCAAGCAGAACCGGCGCCCACATACGTCTACTTCAGCGACTATTCACACCGGAAGAAGCTGAATTAGCTACCCATTTAACCCTGAAACAAGAAAACGCAGCGACTATAGCTGAAAGAGTCAAACTCCCGGCCCCAAAGGCTGGGAAACTGCTCGACGAGATGGCTATGAAAGGCCTGATATTATCGGTTCAGCCAGAAAAAGGACCCACCCTTTATCAGGCGATACCCTGGGTCATAGGAATATACGAGTTACAGGTGAATAACCTGAATGAAACCCTCGTTGAGGCACTTAACGAGTATTGGAGCACCGCCGAATCGCGTGAGAAGCCGTGGAAACCTCAGCTCCGCACTATCCCCATCGGGCAAAGCATAGAGCCAACTCTAGAGGTACTCCCATACGAACAGGTCGAGAAACTCATTGAAGCAAACGACACGTTTGCAGTTGCCCCATGTATCTGTCGTACAATAGAACAGAAGCAAGGAAGAGGCTGTGACGCACCTATAGAAACATGCCTGATCTTCGGAGAGTTCGCCGACTTCTACGTCAAGACTGGTCTAGGGCGATACATAGACAAAACGGAAATGAAGAAAATAATAGCTGAAGCCAATGAAGCCAACCTAGTCCTAAACCCGACCAACTCAAAACGTGTCTCTGCCATCTGCTGCTGCTGTGGCTGCTGCTGCGGCGTCCTGAAGGGGCTTCAACATGCCCCTAAACCGGCTGAGGCCGTCGTAAGCTCCTTCGTTGCAGAGTATGATTCCGAAGCCTGTGTGGGGTGCGGAGTCTGTCTTGACCGATGCCAGATGCAGGCCATCTCAGACGAAGGAGACAAAGTCTCGCTAAACCCTGATCGATGCATCGGATGCGGACTCTGTGTCTCAACATGCCCAACCGGCGCACTATCACTGGTAAGGAAACCCGAAAGAGCACAGAAGGAGATCCCAGCGACGCTCTATGATACCTGGTACAAGATTACTGAGGAAATGTCACAGAAGAAATAACTCTTCTACATCTTTTAGCTCGCGAAACCCGAAGCGGAAAACATGCATCACGATGAATTATAATCTCGATAACAATGAGGCCGTTTTGACAAGAATTCCTGTCAAGTTTAAACAGTCAAGAAGGGTTAAAAGCTTCAGGTTTTACCCGTATACGAATGAAATGTGGCGAAAAAACGTTGAAGACGCTGTGATAAGGGTGCTGAGCCACGCAGAGAGGAGGATGATCCTGTGCATTCTGGAGGACGCGCCTGATGGGGTGAAGTACAGCGATATCCTCGGCGAGACCGGGTTGACTACCAGCAAACTGAACTATCAGCTGAAGGAGATGGCGGGGTTCTTCGAGAAGGTCGGCGACGGGCTCTACCGCCTGACGCGGCTTGGACGCAAAGCCGTCAGCGTGCTCGACCACATAAACGAAGACATTGACGAGGAGGCCGTCGAGCTCGCGCCCATACTGGAGAGCCGTCGGAGGAGCTATGTCACGAGGAAACTCAACAACGTGTTCTACGTCCTCATGGCCCTCTTCGGCGTCGGGCCCATCGTGTTGACTTACTTCTATTTCGTGGAGTCTGGAAGCGGGATAACGCTGCCGATGCTCGCCCTGTCCTGTGCCTTGTTAGGCGGAATAGTGTACGCCTTCGATCAGGCTAGGAGGAGCAGCCCAAAGTATATGCTCGGCTTCGTCGACTGGCTTGACTGGAAGTTCTTCAACGTGAACGGTGGGGACAGGTTCAGGGGTAGAAAGATGTTTGTTCTAACAACCTTAGGCCTCATCTTGGGCGCTTTACTCGGCCATGCTGGTGTTGGCCTGATAGTTGGATTATTCCTCGGCGCAGCCATGGAATCATGATGAGACTGCTTGCATATCCATGGCCCTGTCGCCTCACTCCCTAAGCGTTAGATAGATAACGGCCGTTGCAGCGAGGGCAGCCCCGGCTATCGAGGTGAATGTGAAGCCGTACCCAGATGAGTCTATGAGGGCCCCGACTAGGGACGTAGATACCGCGCCCACCGTGTTACCGAACATGGTCACCGCGCCCAGCCCCGTCGCCTTCAGCTCTGAAGGGAGAGACGCCGTCGTCGACGCGTATATGATGGGGGAGAACGAGTACAGGGTGAGCCCGAGCGCCACAAGGTTGACGGGCACGTACGAGCCACCGGGGAGGATCACGAGGGAAGCAAGAAACACGGCGCTCAGCGTCGTAGCCCCGCATATGGAGAGTCGTCTCCCCGCCCTCTCCGCGACGAACCCGCTCGAGACCTTGGCCAGTATCCCGGCCAGCGGCATAGCCGCTGCGAGGAGACCCGCCGCTGCGACGTCCATCCCCCTGTACTCCACGAGGAACGACGGCGTGAACGTGAAGGCGGCCCTGAGCATGAGGTTGTAGACGCCGTGAGCGACCGCGAAAGGAAGCAGCATCCTCCAGTAGTCCCCGATCTTCCCGTCTCCTCCCTTTTCCCTGCTCATCCTAGGCTCCTCCCTCATCAGGAGCAACGCTGCCCCCGACAGCGCGAACGCGGGGAGGCTCAAGACTAGGAACGCGGCCCTCCAGCTCCACACCGACAGAATGGAGACCGTCAACGGGAACGCCAGCGTGTTGCCGACGTTGGGCCCCGACTCGTTAAACCCTATAGCCTTACCCTGCCTCTCACCGAACCTGTCGGATAGAAGCGCGTTGGCCACGGGAAGGTGGACCCCCTGGAACAGCCCCACGAGGAGGCGGAGCGCGAAGATGTCGGTGAACCCCCTCGCCCACATGGTCGCAGCCGACGCTGTGCCGTACCCCAGCATGCTGGCTGCGAGCACCCGTCTCGGCCCGTACCTGTCGCTGAGGGTCCCCGCCGGCATCTTGACCACTATATAGCCAATGAGGTAAGCCGTCTCCAAGAGCCCCGCCTGGGCGTGGGACAGCCCAAGCTCAGACGACAGCACGGGCAGCATGGGAGGCAGCACGCTCTTCACCAGGTATATGCTCACCCAGCCCAGCCACGTGATGAGGAGCACCGTGTACTCAT
>JAEHCT010000142.1 GCA_020697635.1 Candidatus Bathyarchaeota archaeon | reverse complement strand
TGCTTTCATCCAGGGGATCTTCGGCATCGGCGGTGAGACCCACGGGGACATCCACGTAATCGTCGAGGACAACACCCAAGTGGTGGATACCGACATGATCAAGCCCGAGCACGAGGGCAAGATCCTCATCGGCGGAAGCCTCGTCACGCTGGACGCGGTGAGCAAGGCCGTCGAGGTCGGCGTCGCCGCCATCGTCAGCGGCGGCATCAGGCACGACGACCTGACGACGTTCACGGGAGAGGAGATCGGCGTAGCCATCACAGGCCAGGAGGAGGTGGGCATAACCCTCATAATCACGGAGGGATTCGGAAAGATGACCATGAACCAGCGCACCTTCGACCTCCTCAAGGAGTTCGAGGGGTACAGGGCCAGCATCAACGGCACCACCCAGATCAGGGCAGGAGTCCTGAGGCCGGAGATAATCGTCCCACACGAGGAGCTCGAGGAAGGAGAGTCCGAGACCTTCTCCCAGGGGATGGTGCCAGGGACCCCCATCAGGATTATCCGTCAGCCCTACTTCGGCGCCATCGGCAAGGTGCACAGCCTCCCGGTGGAGCTGCAGCAGCTAGAGTCCGAGAGCAAGGTGCGCGTCGTGAACATCGAGCTGGAGAACGGCGAGGTGGTCATGGTGCCCAGGGCCAACGTCGAGATCATCGAGGAGTAGTCCCCTCTTTTTCATTTTCACCCCCTTGTTATGACGAGTTTTTTAGACGAGTAGAGCCCATCAACTACCATGCAGTATGTTAAGGTCCCTGCGTGGGAGTTCTACGGCTGGGAGCCGGAGACGCTGGGTTTCCCCGACGGCTGGAAGATACATGAGCAGAGGATGAACGGCCACGACTCGCCGAGGCTCACCGTGGACGAGGTCGCCGATAGGCTTCGGAGCCCGGTGGGCACGAAGCCCCTCAGCGAGATGGCAAGAGGCAGGCGTAAGTGCTGCATTATCTTCGACGACATGACGAGGCCTACCCGTCAGAGCCAGATGCTGCCGGCTGTGCTGGGTGAGCTGCACAGGGGTGGGTTGTCTGACGACCAGATCGTGTTCGTCATGGCGAGCGGCGCCCACCACGGCCGTCTCCTCCTCGACTTCCAGAAGAAGCTGGGCACCGAGGTGCCTGAACGTTTCCTTGTGTTCAACCATAACTGCTACGAGAACACGGTGGAGCTTGGGGAGACCAGCGGCGGGACGCCGGTGCACGTGAACCGCGAGGTCATGAGCTGCGACCTCAAGGTGACACTCGGCGTGATGATGCCCCACTTCGGGTACGGGTTCGGGGGAGGCAGCAAGATGCTGCTGCCCGGCGTATCCGGGATCGACAGCATCACCCACAACCACAGGATCATGGAGGGCACGGGGCCGGGGCGGGTGACGGAGAACACAAGGCGGCTGGACTCCGAGGAGGCCGCGAGGATGGCTGGGCTGGACTTCGTGGTCAACGCGTTCCTGAACGCGGAAGCCGACGTCGCGGGGATGGTCTGCGGCGACGTGGTGGATGCCCACCGGGAGGGCGTCAAGGTTGCCCGCGGCCACTACGCCACCGAGCTCGTGAGGGACGCCGACGTCGTGGTCGGCAACGGCTACCCCATGGCCAACGAGGGCTACAAGGCTTACCACATATTGAGGGACTCGGTCAGGGAGGGAGGAGACATGGTGTTCCTCCTCTACACGCCGGAGGGGTGCAGGGTCCACCACTATAACGGCAGGTTCGGCGAGGACTTCGGCGGCAGGGGGTGGACGAAGACCACGTACGTCAAGAAGCCTTGGAGGATGAGCAGGGTGTTCTGTGTCACGCCACAGGTGGCGAGGGCCGACGAGTACTACTACGGCGAGGGCAGCCAGTGGGTCAAGACCTGGGAGGCGTGTCTGGGGATGCTTGAGGATGTACATGGCGGCGACGCGTCGGTGGCTCTATACCCGACGGCGGCTATGCAGATAAGCAGGGAGAACGCGTCAAACGTCTGACGCGTCTGACCTGCTACAGGTCAGATCTAAAATTTTTTTAGGTGCGTTCGAAGACCCGTCTCACGGCGTCTACTCCGTCGCCGAGTACATCGATGTTGTCTTTGGTGCCTATATGTGACTCATGGGCCCACCTGATGTGGTCTACCTCGTCTGGGTCGAAGCCCATCACTCTGGCCGCGGTTGCGTCGGCGGCGACGACGTCTGTGGACGCTAGGATGGTATTTATCTGCACGGGTTTTCCGTGGACTGGGCCCCGCCCCTCCATGGCGACGAAGCCGTCGATGACGGTGAGGGCTGGGGGTAGGGTGAGACATATGTCGTGGACGACCTTGTCCATGCCGTGGATGTGGAACTTGCCTTTCCACTTGGTGGTGAGCATGCCGAACATGTTCTTCATGCCGAGGGTGACCTTGGTGCCCATGTGGGTCTTGAGCTTCGCCGCCGAGATTATAGCCGAGTTCGTCGCCATCTTGGCGACCTTGATGCTGCTCAGTGCTCTCCCGTCCTTGACGGGGAGCTCCACCTTCTCGTCGACGTGCCTCATGTTCACGAACTCGACGCCGACCCGGTCCAGCATCTCCTTCATGCCGCTGGCGACGACGGCCTTGTCGGCGTTGGTCATCTGGGCGTCTGACTCGACCACCAGCACCTCCTTCCCGAAGTCCCGTGCTCTGTCGATGAGGGCCTCCACGACCACGGGGTCCGTGGTGGCCCCTGTCGCCCAGTTCTTGGTGGTGATGAAGTTCACCTTGACGAGGACGCGGCTCCACGGCTCCAGGGCCTCTCTGTACGGGATGAGGTCCAGAGCCCTGTATACCGTCTCAAGGCTCCTCTCCCCCTTGACTACCGCTACCTTAGACAACTCATCAATAGGAGGGGGATGAACCCATATAATGGCTTAGGAAGGATGCGAGGATATGGCCTAGGCTACTCCTTCACGGCGCAGCAACTGCGCATAGCATCAAAGGCTTAACTTTCCTGTGGGGTCCAGACGTAGTACTTGTCTTCTAGTTGCACCAGAAGTGCCTCGATGTCCTCGTCGACTATCTGGTACACTATCCTCCGCCGTATGGCCAGGTTCCTGAAGCCGTCGTAGTTAACTATGTTCGCGTTCTCTAGGCCTTCCCTGTCCGTCTTCTCGACGATGGCGCATCCGTTCGTCTTGAGGTCGTTGACGGCTTGCTCCATGGACCATGGGCCCTTGACCCACCTGGGCTGCCCGGTGATCGATGGTTGGCCTTCACTCGCCTTGAATATGTTGTTAGGGTTGTCGGTGTCGAACGCCAGCGACATTCCTGGGCTCGTCATCAGGTAGAACAGTGTGGCAGCGAAGACGACTATGCAGAGCATCAGCACTATCGCAGCCCCGACGCTTGAGTTAGCCTTCCTTCCACTGACTAGAGCCATCCTATAGATTGTGTCCGGTAAATGAATATTAGGGATTCCGGATACGGGGTTAGGATTGGAGTGCAGAGCCTATAATATAGATCGGTCGTAGAATGCCCGGGCCTATGGGACAGGGTTAGTCTAATGAGGCCGATGCACACGCTGACTGCCTACATGAAGAAGGGGGGGACGAGGGTGGTAGGCGGCTGGCGGGACTCCTCGACGGAGTCACTTCCTCGACTTTACCCACCTAGCGTAGCTCACGAAGCCTGCGAGGCTGCTGTAGACGTGGCCCTCGGCCTCTGGGTCCGTAGACACGAGCTTCCTAGCCTCTGAGTCGGCGTCCAACACAGTTAGATACGTCTCCGTGAGGGTCCTGTCCTCCTCGACGCCCTCGGAGGCGAGTCTCTCCCAGAGCAGGACCTGTCTCCTGAAGTCTCTGAGCCACTTGACTGCGCCGCCGTGGAACCCGAAGTGGCTTATGCAGAGGACGCTGGGGTCTAGGGCCTCCATCCGGTTCAGGCTCTCAGCTGCCTGCACAGGGTTGTATGGGGCTGGACTCGCGGGGATCACTGCACCCCGGTTTTCTGGTGTGTGCCCCGCCGCGTCTCCGGCGAAGAGCACCCTGCCCTTGGGCTCGTAGTAGCTTTGGCTGTGGAAGGAGTGGCCAGGCGTGTAGAAGACCTGGAGCTCGACGCCGCCGAGGCGCAGCCTCTCCCTGTCAACGGATGCCTTCAACTTCTCCTTTGGGATGCCGCGTATCTCGCCGTACTCCTCTATCTTGTCTCCGAAGGCTTCCCGGGCGGCGTCCTCTATCTTGGAGGGGTCCACCATGTGATCCACGCCTCTGGGGTGGCAGTGCACCACGGCGCCGGGGTAGCGCTCCAGCATCATCCAGCAGCCGGCGGCGTGGTCCAGGTGGATGTGGGTCAAAGCTATCGTCGAGACTTCCTCGACGCCAAGCCTGTCTAACGCCTCGATGACGCTTGGCACCTGGCTCGCCGGCCCCGGGTCAACCACCGTGACCCTCTCGCCTGCGACGACGTATGTGCCCAGCACACCGGTCCTTCCGTGGTAGGGGGTGTCTATCATGTGGACGTCGTCCGAGACCCTTTGAGTGGGCATCAGAGTGAAAGCCTCCGGGGCTTCTAAAAAGGGTTTTACCGATCGATCCCACTTATAGTCATGGTTGA
>JAEHCT010000141.1 GCA_020697635.1 Candidatus Bathyarchaeota archaeon | reverse complement strand
CTTCACCGGTTTCTCCGGCATTTTTATTCCCTTCTCCCTCATTTCGTCTTCGACCTGCTCATAGTTCACGCCCCTCATCTTGGTCGGCCTCTCCGGGATGAGCCCCTGCGGTCGGAAGACGATGATCAAGAGCAGCATGAGGCCTATCATTATCTGCTCGAGCCACTGAACCTGGAAAGGAACATAGGCCTCGATGCTATGCTTATAGAATATTATAAGCCGTCTGAGGGTTATGAAGATGAATGTGCCCACAGTCGCCCCCATGTTGTTACCGACCCCGCCAACCATGAACATAAGCCAAGGGTAGAACGTCCAGGCACCCCTGGTGTATGAGGTAGACAAGACCGCATGGATATAGAAGCCATACAGCACTCCTGCGATGGATGTCAGGGAGGAGCATAGGACGACGATCTTTGTCCTGATGCCGACGACGTCCTTACCCACGCATTCGGCGCTCACAGGGTTCTCTCTGACGGCCCTGACAACTCGTGCCAACGGAGACGTGCTGAGCGACTGGAGTACGAGGAACACGGCCAAGGTGAACAACCCCGAGACAAGTAGATATCCCTGTGTCCTGAAACCACCCATCCAGGCGAATGCGTCAGGTACATGAACCCAGAAGGTTCCGCCAACCAGTGGATAGTAGTTCATGCCTATGACCCTTATCGCTTCCGCCATTCCGATGAAGACGATTATCAGGTAGCTTCCCTTCAGCCTGATCGCCGGCCTGGATACTATGTACCCGAGACACGCGTTCAGCACTAGGGAGACGGCTATCATTAACAGGAAGATGCCTATGCCGGTGACTGGGTCGTGGGTCAGATGTTGATTGATCTCGTAGGTGATCTTCGTATTCTCGTACATGAAGTCGAGCTCAGGGTAGACGTTGTACCACCACCTGAGTATCCTACCTGTAAGCGCCCCCACGACGTAGCCGCCTCCAGCCACCGACAGGGAGATGCCGAAGTGGGGTATCCCGGTGTACCCGTACATGAAGTTCAGGTTCATGGTCACTATCAGGTAGAGCAGGAAGAACATTATCAGGTCTATGACCCATTGGATTATGAACTCGTTGATCATGTGGACTCCTTCCTTCTCACCCTCTTGGGCCTCAAATATCTCTCCTGAATCTTTTCTATTATAGAAACTATTCCGCCGGGCTCGTACATCAGTATCAGGGACATCAGGGTGAGGGGTATAAGCATCCTGTAGGCGCCCGCCCAGAGACCCAGCTGCTTCATGAGCAAGTAGGAACCCCAGACCTCGAGGAGACTTATCACGTAGCCTCCGATCATGGCGCCGTAGATGCTGGAGAGGCCGCCGACCACGCTAGCAGCGAATATGCTTGTGGAGAGCATGCCTCCCGATCCTGGCCCCGACGAGAACCAGAGGGGAAGGAAGGTCCCCGCTAGGCCGGCCAGTCCTCCGGTTATCATCCAGGAGACAATTGATATCCTCTTAACGTTGATGCCTAGGACCGCCGCCAGCGGCGCGTTCTCAACCGTGGCCCTCATGGCAATACCGAACTGGGTCCTCGTCAACACGAGGTGTAAAGACACTATGATTACGACTATGAGGCCGGTGGACACTAAGAGAACGCCTGGGAACTCCCCTACACGGAAATCGTTGACCCTCAACATGAAGCTCCGGGAATAGATGCCCAAGACGTTACGCACGTAATCCGCGTAGATCTGTACCCCTGCGAGGAATATTTGCTGGAGCGCAAGCAGAGATATGGTTAACAGTATTGGGCCGGCACCATAGTTTGTCAATGTGTTCACCACCCCCAGATAAACCACTAACGCGAGGATGGCTCCGAGAAGAACCCCCAGCGGCATGGCGAGGTAAGGGTTGATTTCAAGAATCCGAACCATCGTGAATGTGCAATAGACGCCTAGGACTGCGAATGTGCTTTGCGCGAAGTTTGGCACCCGGGATATCATGTACACCAGAGTGAAGCCTATACTCATCATGGTGACGCAGTTTGCATAAACCAGAGCATCTTTGATAATTGGGGGAAACATCAAATATTATAGTTACATTAAATATAAAATGTTTAGGAGGTATTACTGAAAACTTTTAAAAAATAACATATTTTGACCCATTTATTTATCTATATATGCAGATTAATTAAGAGATAATTTTTTATGATTTAACTGACAATATCACTAGATATAACTTGGCTCAACCGGTTCTCTCTGTTAAAAACCTGACGAAAAAATTCGGGGAGTTCAAGGCAGTAGACAATCTATCGATGGACGTTGAGAAGGGCAAAATCACCCTCATCATAGGTCCAAACGGCAGCGGCAAGACGACGATGTTAAACTGCGTCTCAGGGTTATACGCGGCCGATGAGGGGCAGGTCTTCTTCAGGGGAGAGGACGTTACAAAGAACAAGACCCATGAACTCGTGGAGAAGGGGCTGGTAAGGACGTTCCAGGTCTCATCTCCCTTCACGCGTCTCAACGTCTTGGAGAACCTCCTCGTGAGCTATGGCCTGAACTCGGGTGAGAAATTCAAGTGGGCTCCTTTCAGCAGCAAATGGAAAGACGAGGAGAAGGACGCCATGGAGAAAGCCTATAGGGTCCTTGAGCTGCTTGAGATAACGGAGCTCGCACACGATCCAGCCTACACCCTCAGTGGGGGGCAGCTGAAGCTACTGGAGATCGGCAGGGCGTTGATGACGGACGCTAAGATGATCCTGACGGATGAGCCCGCCGGCAGCGTAAGCGTCATACTGGCGGAGAAGATCTTCTCCCACATCAGAGAGCTCTGCAGGAATCAGGGGCTTGACTTCCTGCTGATAGAGCACAGGCTGGACATCGCTTCGAAGTACGTCGACTACGTGTATGCCATGGACAGCGGGAGCGTGCTATCCCACGGTAAACCCAAGGACGTGTTCGAGGATATCAAGGTTATAGAATCGTATCTGACTGTGAAAAGATGATAAAAGCAAAAGGCATGAACGCGGGGTACGGGCCCGTCCAGGTTTTATATGATTTCGATTTCAGCGTCGAGGAGAGGGAGAAGGTCGCCATCATCGGGCCTAACGGCAGCGGTAAATCGACGCTGTTGAAGACCATCATGGGTCTGACGACGCTCTACTCAGGGGAGGTGGAGTTCGAGGGACAGGACATCAGAACCCTGGAGCCATACCAGAGATCAAACCTTGGGCTCGCCTACCTGCCTCAGGTGGGAAGCACCTTCGAAAACCTGACTATAACGGAGAACCTCAGGATGGCGGGGTACGGTTTCCCGAAGGAAGAACGGAACGAGAGGATGGAGGAGGTCCTGGACGTCTTCCCGATACTGAAGGACTACGTCCACGACACTGTCAAGGTCCTCAGCGGCGGCATGAGGCAGATGCTCGGCACCGCCATAGCTCTCATGAGGAGACCCCAGGTGATGATGTTCGACGAGCCGACCGCGAGCCTCGCCCCTAACCTCGCCGAGGAGGTCCTCGACAAGATATTCGAGATGGAGGAGCAGTTCGGGATAACCGTGATGTTCGTCGAGCAGAACGCGGCCATGGTTCTCGAGAGATGCGACACGGCCTACCTAATCGTGAATGGCAGAAAAAAATACGCTGGGGACGCCAAGAAACTGCTCAACCACCCCAGGTTCGGGCAGATATTCCTCGGCGTCGAGTCATACGACGAGGCGCCCGCGCCCCAGGTCTAACTTTATTATCAACTCGTTTAACCTCCTTACCCGGATCTGAGTCTAGAAAATGGATTTAACGGCGATGATCGTCCCGGCCTATAGATGGCGTGTCAGGGTCTACTCCCTATATCTGTTCATCGTCTTTGACTATGTCTTGACGGGCGTGTTCTGTGAAGAGTTCAGCGACGAGGCCAACCGGGTGGTGAGGGCGTTCATGGTATACTTCAACAGCGTCCCCCTAGGGCTCATAGTGTTCACGCTGGCGTTCTATGGTCCCGTATACCTCACGCTGTGTTTCTTATCGAAGATGGACTGGAGCAGGGTGAAAGAAGTAGACTTTTTTCACTCTCTATCTGAACGCATGCGCCCCGTCTTCGACATCCTCCTGGGGCTAGGTGTGGCGGCTAGACACTTCGAGGGAGGCATGAGCTGGGTGTATCCTTTGGTGAGCGGCCTCTGGCTTCCCGTCGGCTTCGTTTTCTATCTCACGTTGGTGCATTTTGGTACCATGTGGATCGAGCTAGGGCGATGAGTGTTAACTAGCGTAGACCCGTCGCCATATGTGATGCAGCAACCCGATCATCGCCAAAACAGTAACCGTGAACACGGATACGAGCACCATCCTCTCGTTTTCGGGTCTGTCCTCCGGTGAGGCATGGATCTGCACCGTCTCCCTCTGAGTCTCGTCTAGCAGGGGCATCTCTATTTCACGTTCCTCGTACCCTTTTTTTATGATGGTGAGGGTATAACCTCCCTCCTCCAGCCCCGTGAATACAGCCGAGCCCTCCTCATCCGTCAATATAGATGCAGCCGGCTCTCCACCGTATCGAGTCAACGTGGCCATCGCCGCGGCTACTGGCTTGCCCTCAGAGTCGATCACCGTCACA
>JAEHCT010000140.1 GCA_020697635.1 Candidatus Bathyarchaeota archaeon | reverse complement strand
GAATACTGATCAACGGCCGGAACCGGGATGACGAGGAGCTAGTTGTAAAGGTAATCCATAAGATCGAGACTGAGGCACACACATCGGGCCTCACCAACAGGATCCAGGAGTACCTTAGAACGATTAAGGAGGAAAGGAAATGAGTAAAACGACTAAGAAGAAAACCACAAAGAGGAAAACCTCTAAAAAGAAGTGGGCGAGAGTGGACGGGCGGAAACCCGATGAACTCAGGCCAGTACACATTGAGAGCGGAGTGATTCCCAACGCAGACGGCTCCGCCTACATCGAGATGGGCCGCAACAAGATCATCGCGGGAGTTTACGGTCCAAGGGAGATGCACCCTAAACGGTTCAGCAAACCCAACATGGGGGTACTGAGATGCAGGTACCACATGGCGCCTTTCAGCGTCGACCCGAGGCGTTCGCCGGCACCCTCGAGGAGGGATCAGGAGATCAGCATGGTCATGACGGACGCTATCGAGCCGGCGCTCTTCCTCGAACGGTATCCGCGGAGCGTCATAGACGTCTTCGTGGAGATAATAGAGGCAGACGGGGGCACAAGGTGTGCGTCCATAAACGCAGCCGCGGTGGCCCTAGCCGACGCGGGAATCCCTATGAAGGACTTGGTGTCATCGTGCGCCGCAGGCAAGTACGAAGGCAACCTGATACTTGACCTCGGCGACTACGAGGACAAGAAGGGCGAGTCGGACGTCCCCGTAGCGTACCTGCCCAAGAATGACCAGGTGACCCTGCTACAGATGGAGGGCATCATGACCCAGGAGGAGACTGAAAAGTGCATCGAGCTCGCCATCGAGGGATGCAAGCAGATTTACGAGTTACAGAAGGAGGCCCTGAAGAAGAAGTACGGGATGGTCGAGGACGCGGAGGTAACTGAAGAGGCTCCAGAGGAAGAGGAACCAGTCGAGGAGGCTGAAGAGGAATGAGCAACAACATAGTATCCCGGCTTAAGCGGAAGAAGATCGTGGACGTAGTGGCCACAGGGAAAAGGATGGACGGCAGAGAGCTTCTGCAGTACAGGGACTGGGAGATAAAGACCAACTTCATCGCAAAGTCCGAGGGATCGGCGGAAGTGAAGCTGGGAAAGACCCACGTGGTGGTTGGGGTTAAGATCGGCATAGGCCACCCCTTCGAGGACACCCCCGACGCGGGCGTCATGATGGTGAACGCAGAGTACACGCCTGTGGCTCACCCGACGTGGGAGCCGGGCCCACCACCGAAAGACGCCATAGAGCTTGCCCGGGTAGTCGACAGGGGCCTGAGGGCCGCCGAGATTATCGACATGGATAAGCTCGGCCTCGTCTCGGGCGTGAAGGTCCAGATGATCTTCGTCGACCTGTACGTGCTGAACTACGACGGAAACCTCATCGACGCGTGCTCCGCCGGGGCGCTGGCCGCCCTCACCACGGCAGAGGCCCCGAAGTTCAAGGTATCGAAGAAGGGCGAGATCGAAAAGACGGACAAGACCGAGAAACTGAAGCTGAGGGCTCACCCTCTCGCCGTCACTGTATGCAAAATAGGCGACTCCCTCATAGTTGACCCCACGTACGACGAGGAGGAGGTCAAGGACGGCAGGATAACCATCACCGTAGACGAGAACGGTAACCTGAACGCCATACAGAAACGCGGTCCAGTCGGCTTCACCTTGGACGAGATAAAGAAATGCATAAATATCGCGTCGGAGAAGGCGGCAGAGATAAGGGCATTAGTATTGGCGGGCGAGTAATGGCAAAGAAAAAGAGAAAGAACATCGGAATGCGGACGAGGGGCGGAGCCTCTCTCCGTAAACGCTACGGCAGGATAATGGAGACAGCTAGGGCATACCACAAGTGCCCCAGCTGCGCCAACCCATCCGTGAGACGCGTCAGCGTGGGCGTCTGGAGCTGCAGGAAGTGCGGATACAAGTTCGCCGGAGGAGCCTACACTCCATCGACCAAGCTAGGCCAGGCCTCCCACAGGATACGCGCCCAAGCCTAATTTTTAAAACCTTTTTTAATGAATATGTTCAACGAAGGCCTCATCAAGAAAGCCTCGGCAGAGATACATGTCATGGTGTCTGAGGAGGTGGTTGAGGCGGTCATAGACGCATTGAGGCCGGAGGTCGAGTCGCCTTCCTCTGAGAGGTCCAGCACCGATGTCCGAAGGGGCGTGGACGGAATATTCATATCCACTGAAGCCAGCGACACCACGGCCATGAGGGCGGCCGTCAACAGCTATCTCCGCTGGGTCCAAGGCATGCTGGACATGCTCTCAAAAATAGAATGAAGTCCTCTTTGGGAAATTCTTTATACTGAGCACCGTCGAGTTTAATCACCATCACAGGTGAATCGTTTGAGGAACGAGTTAAAGAGAAGGCTCAAGGCCGATGAACAGCTCTACGGCACATGGATCACGCTCGAGGCGCCCATGGTCTCCGAGATGATGAGCACCCTGGGCTTCGACTATTTCGTCATAGACACCGAGCACGCGCCCCTCGACATAAGGACGGCGCAGACACTCATGCAGACCATGCACCCAAGCTCCAAGACCACACCCATAGTCAGGGTGTGGTGGAACGACATCGTCGCCATCAAGAGGGCCCTGGACGTCGGAGCCTACGGGGTCCTGGTTCCTTGGGTTAACAACAAGGAGGAGGCGGAGCTGGCGGTCAAGGCAACGAGGTACGCCCCAGACGGGCTCAGGGGCTGCGGGCCGAGGCGGGCGGCCATGTTCGACCCGGACTACCTGAAGACGGCGGACGAGGAGATAGCCGTCATCGTCCAGATCGAGACCAGGGAGGCGGTCGCCAACATAGAGGACATCTGCAGCGTTGAAGGCGTGGACGCGACCTACATAGGCCCAGCCGACCTCTCGGCCAGCCATGGGCACCTAGGTAACATGAGTCACCCCGACGTTCAGAAGGCCATCGACAGGGTGTACGACGCCACGAAGGCGGCTGGCCTTGCGGCGGGGATACATCAGGGGTCAGGCAGCATCATCAAGAAGCGCATGGAGAAGGGGTACAACCTGGTTACCGTGGGGAACGACCTCATCTACATGCGGATGGGCGTGCAGAACCAGTTCAAGGAACTGGGCATCAAAAAATAATCTCTTTTTACTCGTATTCTATCGTAGCCGGCGGCTTGGGCGTCACATCGTAGTAGACGTGAGTCACGTCGACGCACGAGTCCAGTATCTTAGCCGCAGCCTCCCGAAGGGTGTTCCACGGGAGCCTCATCACCTCGGCCGTAAGATAGTCCCTCGTCTTCACGGCCCGCATGGACACGGCGTACCCCGCACCCTCCTTCTCGTCCACGAGGTACAGGAGACGCGTGGCCTCGGGATAGTTGTCCAGGAGATAGTGAAGCGTCTTCTCTAGCTGCTCATACCTCGGCTCCATGGGGCGGTCCGAGCTGTCCCTGAAGGCGAGGGTCGCAGCAGATCCGTACGCGCGTTTACCGTTAATCAGGCCGGTGGCCTTCTCGTTCAGGAACCCCGCCTTTATCATCATGGGGTCGAGTTCAACGATCTCGGCCGTGTCCCGCTTAAGCACCTTCAGGTCTTTGGGGGACTGGCCGCTGAATATCGCCGCGAAGAACTGGGAGGGGTTATGCGGCGCGAAGGACTGCTCCACGATGAACGTCGCCTTCTTTATCTCCTCCAGCTTCTCCGGCGTGATCTCGCCCACAACCCTTATGCTGAGACCCGGACCCGGGAAGGGCTGACGCGTAGCTAACTCGGGTGGAGTGCCCAGGGCTCGCGCGACCTCCCTCACCTGGTACTTGTACAGGTTCTTCAGCGGCTCGACGACGGTGAACCCGTACCTCTCCACCGGGTCGATGCCTATCTGCTCAAGTACGTTATGCTGCGTCTTTATGCCCGCGGATGTCTCGTCGATGTCAGCCTTTATGGTCCCCTGTACTAGGTACCTGCACTGCTCCTCGGCGGCTGTCTCGCTGAGCGTCTCGTAGAAGTTCTGCCTAAACGCCTTCCTTTTGTCCTCGGCGTCGGAGATCCCGGAGAGAGCCTCGATGAACTTCTGCCTCTCGTTGATAATCCTCAGGGGTAGGCTCAGAGGCTCAGATGACAGGAGCGACTTCACCTGCTCTGCCTCGCCCAGCCTCATGAAGTTATCGTCGATGAAGACACATACCAGGTTATCCCCAATGGCCCTATGGACTAGGACAGCGGAAGCCGTGCTGTCGACCCCGCCTGAGCAGGCGACAAGGGTTTTCTCGTCCCCGAGGGTCTCCCTTACTGCTTCAATCTGGCCTTCTATGAATGCTTCGGCATCGAACTCCGCCATTCCGCTCAGAGCATCATGGTTTGGTTCACGCATAAAAGTTTTCCAACAAACTAAAAAAAAGTGTAAAAATGCGTGTTGCCCGATCGTGAATCTTAACTTTAATATGTAATATATGATGTTGGGAAATTGGTAAACAACACAGATGATTCTAGTTGGTTAACAAAGTAGCGGTGATAAACGTAGGCGTAATAGGAGGCGCTGTAATCAACTGCCTATTGGAGTCGTGATTGATAGAGAAGGTAATAGCGAC
>JAEHCT010000139.1 GCA_020697635.1 Candidatus Bathyarchaeota archaeon | reverse complement strand
CATGCTCACCGTCTCCACCCCGTATGCGTCGTGCAGAGGCTTGAGGGTCGTGGCGAGACCCACGGTCGTGCAGTTAGGGCCGGGCACGATGAACCCGCTCCAGCCCCTCTTCTCTCTCTGCGCCTCCACCAGCTCCACGTGTCCCGGGTTCACGTCGGGTATCAGGACGGGTACGTCTTCCTCGTACCGGTACGCCGCCGTCGTGCTGACAACGGGGACATGTTCGGCGAAAGCCGCCTCTTGACCCAAGGCGACGGCTGATGGCAAGGCGCTGAACGCGACATCGTAGTCACGTGGGTCCACATCCGAGACAGCCTCCACCACCATCTCGATGACATAGTCTCTTGGCGGCTTCTCGAAGAACGCCGCCCCTTGGATGGCTTCCCTGTATTTTAATCCCTTTGACCTCTCTGACGCAGCTAGGCACGATACGTCGAACCACGGATGCCCGTCGAGGAACTCGACTATGTTCTGGCCAGCCGCTCCGGTGGCCCCTAATATAACTGCTTTTCTCTTGTTCATTTCATCACCTGAAGAACTCACTGTAAACGGCGGCCACGGCCAGCGGTATGTCGTCGTCGTCGATGCTGAACCTTATGATGTTCTCGCTGTTCGGCTGGGTCGCCTGCTCGATGTTGATGCCATGGTGGGCGAGTACGCCTGTGAGCCTGCTGAAGAACCCGCGTGCGCCCCTCATCTCCGAGCCCACCACGCTGAAGGTGCCTTTACTCCCCCTCATCGGGGATACTTCCAGCACGATGTCCAGATCCTTCAGCGCCTCTAATGCTCTAGCCTGATCCTCCTGGGGCATCAGGAAGCTCATCTGGCAGCCGCTGGTGGACACATATCTGATGTCCACACCCTCATGGGCGAGCCTCGTGAACACCTTGGCGTACACCTCTGAGGGGGTAGCTGACTGGCTGGGAAGCACGGTCACCCCCTGCAGCGCTCTCTGATAGCTTATCGCCTTAGGCGCCGCGTTATTGCCGTCGAAGAACGCTTCCTCCACCAACCCTATGACCGTGCCCTCCGAGTCCTCGTCATAGTAGTTCTTGATCTGGAGCTCTATCCCGCCCTCCATCAACGGGTCCAGCACCTTGTAGTGAACCACCTTGGTGCGCTCCTCCCGCAGGAGCTCCGACGCCTCGACGTAACTCAGGTACGGCACTATCCGCGGCTTCGGGAGCTTGAACCTAGCCAGAATCTCTGGGTGATGGGTCTCCAGCTCGTCGAAGAACTTGGGGTCCACCGTCATGATGCCGTCCTCCAGAACGTACTTGACGGCGCGTCTTACGCCGAGGCCGAAGGCGACGTGGACTGCCGTGTCGTCCGTCCCCCCTCTCCCAAGTACGGTAACCTTCCCCGACGGACTCCTGCCGGCGAAGCCGGCTATCACAGGCACCACGCCGCCTTCTAGTGCAGGCATGAGGCGATTACTCAGCGTCTTTCTCGTTTTTATCTGATCCACAGCGGCTTCACGCACGTTCTCATCTGTGATTATCAGATCCTCCCCGTAGAAGGGACGGCTCTCAATTCCCCTGTCCTCCAGGTGGGCCGCTAGAAGGTGCGACGAATAATTCTCGCCTCTGCTCACCGCGTATGCGTACGCGGAGTCTCCGAGTTCCCCCGAGGCCTTAACGTAGGAGAGCACGTGCAGAAGCTTCTCGAACTCCGCCACCAGATCATCAGAGATATCCACTCCCTTAGGAAGGATTGCCGTATGATGGTTTAGCAGCCCCTGTATGAAGCCCTTCGGGTCACAGGAGCTGTCTTCTAGGCACCGCTCTAACGCCTCGATTATGCTGTCTGTGACTCCTTTCATGGCGGAGACGACGCAAACGGGGTGCTTGCTGTTACCGAGCCTCCTCTCCACTATCTCGGCGGCCCTCGTGAACGCCTTCCTGTCCCTGAGGACCGAGCCGCCGAGCTTCATCACTTCAATGACCAGAGACCGCGGCCTCCATGGGCTGACCGTTGAGCTGTTTCAGCAGCTGCTCTATGCTCCCGATGTCAGGCTCCACCTGGACCGGCTTGTTCATGCGCCGTGCGTCCACCGTTTGCAGCTCGCCGAGGTGGTACTTCACAGTGTTCTCGGGGTCCTTGAGCAGGTTGCCCGTGAGGACGCACACCACCTCCTCGTCAGGCGCGATGTCACTCATCTCGCGGAGCTTCCTGGCTCCGGCGACGGAGGCAGCCGAAGCGGGTTCACAGCCAACGCCGGACGAGTCCACTATGGCTTTAGCTTCCATGATCTCGGTGTCAGAAACCTGTTCCACGGCGCCGTCGGTCATCCGAATCGAGTCTAGGGCCTTGACCCAGCTAACCGGGTTACCAATCTTGATGGCTGACGCTATGGTGTCTGGCTTCATCGGCTCCAAACGGTTGTGTTTACCCCTCCAGAACCTGTAGAAGGGGTTAGCGCCCTCCGCCTGGATCGAGGCTAGCCGAGGCACCTTGTCTATTAGGCCCAGCTCCTTCAGCTCCCGTAGGGCCTTGCCGAACGCGGCCGTGTTGCCTAGGTTACCCGCTGGGACTACGATCCAGTCCGGCGGCTGCCATCGCCTCTGCTGTAGCATCTCGAAGACTATGCTCTTCTGGCCCTCCACTCTCCACGGGTTCAGGCTGTTGAGGATGTAGAAGCCCAGCTCCGAGCCGCCCTCCTTGACGACCCTCATGGCGTCGTCGAAGTTGCCCCTCACCTGGATCACTTGGGCGCCGTATGCCAGGGCCTGAGCCAGCTTGCCGTAGGAGATCTCTCCTTCGGGTATGAACACTACGGCCTTCAACCCTGCCTGGGCCGCGTACGCCGCCATCGAGGCGCTGGTGTTGCCGGTAGAGGCACAGGCGACTATGTTCGCCCCGCTTCTCACCGCCTCCGATACCGCGACGGTCATGCCCCGGTCCTTGAAGCTTCCCGTGGGGTTCTCCCCCTCGTGTTTGAGTTGTAGACGCTCCACGCCTGTGTAACTTGACACCGCGCCACGTCTGTACAGGTTGGTGTTGCCCTCCGGCCGGGTGACGATGGAATCCGTTCCGATGCGCGGGTGAATGAGCTCCTTGTATCTCCAGACGCCGCTGCTGAACGGGCCATCAATGTGGCTCAGCCGTTGACCGAAGACATCAAGGGATACCTCTGGGAACGCGTGGACGACCTCGAGGGTTCCCCCGCAGCCGCATGTAAACCCGTTGAGGGTGCTCGCGGATTTACCGCATCTCACACAACGATACTTCAAGCCTAGATCACCCTCGCGCCTCTGTTACTCGGCGTCGTGTGGTACACCCTGGTCTCGATGGAGCTGAACGCCTCGACCATGGCCTTAGCGATCTCGCCGACCGGCTCCCCGACCGCGAACACCGAGGGCCCTCCGCCTGAGATGCTGCACCCGTAGGCCCCCGCGTCCAGTGCCGCCTGCTTCACCTTCCAGAAGTGGGGTATCATGGCGGCGCGGTGAGGCTCCACGAGGTTATCGCAGATGCTCCTCCCAAACAGAACGGGGTCGCCGAGGGCCACCCCGGCGGTCATCCGGGTTGCGTATCCTATGTTCTTCACGGCGTCCATGAGGGCCACCTTCTCCGGGAGAAGCTCCCGGGCTTTGCGGGTCTTGTTCTCGATGTTGATCTCGGGTGCCACGACGATCACACCGACGTTTGGGGCGTCGAGCCTAACCACGTCGTAGTCCTCCCCTACAAGCACATAGCCGCCGAGGATGGATGCCGCAACGTTGTCGGCGTGGGGGGCACCCGCAACTGCGCCTTCCCCGTGGGCGGCGAGCCCGATCAGCTCTTTTGTGTTGAGCCCCAGACCGAGCATGTGGTCGACGGCTATCGCCGTTGCTGAAGCCGAGGCCCCGGACGACCCCATCCCTTTCCCGGGGGGGATACCCTTCCTGATCTCGGCTTTGAAGCCATGGGAAACGTCGTATCTTTCTTTAACCAGCTGGAGCACCGCCCCCGAGCTGTTGATCTCCGGATCCACCGGTATCTTGTCTGCGCCGACTCCTTTCACAGATAACCTGACCTCTGGTTCATCGATCTTCTCTAGCCGGACGATGTCGCCTAAGCTGTCGAGGGCTACGCCTATGACGTCAAAACCAGGGCCAAGGTTAGCTATGGAGCCGGGCGAGTAAACACGAACCTGTTTTACAGTCACCTGTCACCCTGTTCACCTTGACTTCCTTTCCTTAGAGGCGTGGCAATATAACGGTTTCGTATAAAAAACAAGTAGTATAGAGAACGAGTCTACACACTAAGCACTCTGGACGGTTCATCGGCGTTTATCCTCAGGAATCAAAGAATGGGGTCACCGAGGTTTGGGAACGAAACACTGGATTACGTGGGGAAAACTTGTTGCGGTCAACGTTTAAATAGTATCAAAATGTTCTGTCTTGAGAGTGGTAGCTTTTGAAAGAAGAGGTACGACAGGCACTTGAAGAGGTACGGCCACACCTCCAGGTAGACGGAGGAGACGTGGAGCTGGTAGACGTCGAGGACGACGGAACCGTGAAGGTAAGACTCACCGGCTCCTGCGCAGGCTGCCCCATGAGCCAGATGACTCTGAAGTGGGGTG
>JAEHCT010000138.1 GCA_020697635.1 Candidatus Bathyarchaeota archaeon | reverse complement strand
GTGTGTGTAAATAAATGGCGGACGAGTGGAGTACCAACGGTAGATGCCCCGAGTGCGGCGGCAGCGTCAACTGGACCCCAAACTACATCGTTGTTCTAGGAGGAGACACGGTCGAGGTCGGCAACTATCGTTGCCTGAGCTGCGGGGCCGAGAGTGGTAAACATGAGCGCACAGTGGAGCACGGCAGGGAGTCTATTGAACCCATGACGAACCTTGGGCTCGGCACGCCGACGGCGGCTAACCCGCTCATCGGTAAAAGTAAAGTCACGTTCAACGAGATCATCAAACGGATAGCCAAAGACGTCCATGAGAGCAAGTTTAAAGATAAATAGAATATCTAGCCTACGACGGTGCCGTGTACCAGTTTCATGATACCTAAATGCTTGTATTAACCTCTTGGACTTGACGGGTACACATTGTTATTATCCTGTAATCAACTCAATGCAGGGAATCACGTTGCACCTGAAATGCAAAACAACACAATACTCCGCTGACATACTAAGCTTGACATTAGAACAAGCAAGAGACAGATTGGAGATGCTGAGGAGGGAAGCCCTACGGAGCCCCTCAGAGTCCAGTGTAAAAGAGCTTAAAGATTTTACTAGAGCTGTGAAAGAGGCGGTCGGACTCTAGTACATGGAACCCTATCGCGAGAAAGAGGTTTGGACTCTTGGATTGGTGGACTGGGGGGGATTTGAACCCCCGACCTCCTGGTTGCGAACCAGGCATTCATACCCCTGAACTACCAGCCCTAACCACACAGAAACCGGCGCCCCCGATAAAAAAGTTTAGCCAACAACGCACAAGCTTCGACACGTTAGAGAGTATATCACAAGAATTATGGATCGATAAGCTAAACCGCCGTTTACTTGAAGATGCTCTTACCCTTCCTGTTCTCGTCTTTGATGCCCGGGAACTTTTCGCCGTCGTAGTCTGGGCAGTACCCCGAGAAGCTCATCCAGTCAAGCAGCGGCTCACACGCGGATTCGAAGTTGCACGCGTTGCCATTGTTGTGGCTGCAGTCCCTCACCTTACACTCTGTTCCCTTGGCCATACAAACCCGAAAGAAAAGGGGCGTCAATGTATATAAAATATATACCGGTTAGCCTCTGAGGCTGATGGACCGCTCCTCCGCGCCTCCGGCCCTGATTATGAGTATGTCTATGCCGTCGCCGCTCACGGCGTCGCGGGCCACCGCGGCCTTTATGGCCTTGGTCACGAGCTCCGCCCCTGCCTCACAGTCTATGTCGTTGCTGTACTCGGCCTCGAGGACGCCCATGGCTATGGGGGCGCCGGAGCCGGCTGAGATGAAGTCGTCCGGGATCAGGCTGCCCATGAGGTCCATGCTGAAGAGGCTTGGCCCGTCCTCGTCTACGCCGCCCACCACGGTCTCCATGATGAGGGGCATCATACGCCTGTTGAAGAGCATGTTGCTGATGAGCTTGCTCATGCTCTTGGTGGAGATGGGTCTGCCCTTCTCCAGCCTGAAGAGGTTGGCGTACGCCGACGCCTCCCTCACGAGGGCCTGCATGTCGCTCATGAGGCCCGCGAAGGCGAGGCCGATGTTGTCCGTGAGCTTGAAGACCTTCTGCCCGTGCCTGCTTGTCACTAGTCGCCCCCAGCTGACGCGCTTCTCGCTGGCGAGCACGACCCCGTCGCTGCACACGAGGCCTACCGTAGTCGCTCCCTGTATCTGTTGGTAACCCATCTCTGATTCACTTGTCATTTCTCTGTACGGCAGGCGCGATATATACGTTGCTTTACAGCCTGTAGACCCGGCTCTCGTCTCTGGGCCGTCTCTGCTCCACCTGGTAGCCGAGGGCCTCCAGCACGGGCATGACGCTGCGTACTCCTTTCCCGCGGAGCACGGCCTTGGCCTCCCCGAAGGTCTCTACCCCGCTGAGGGCGCTGATGATCTCGTCTAGTTTACGCGGCGTCACGAGGACGCCCCCCAGGTCCCGGTACTCGTGTCCCTCCTTCCTTATCTCCCGGAGCAGCTGCTCCTCAGTGACCCCCATCCTGTGGGCTAGGTGCTCAACTACTATTAACTCGCCGTGGGTGGGCTTCCTAGGCTCCTTGGAGGGAATGTCTATGATGAGCTCCTCCCTATAGGGGTCCTTCTTGAGGAGGCCGCCGTGCTGGACGCTGTTCAGCTTCGTGACTGCTGCGTCCTTCCTCCTGGTCGGGTACACGATGGATGCGGTTATGGACCAGGCCCCGGCGTTGAGCAGCCGGGCGACGAACTCGTCTATCCTCGACCCTCTCTGGGAGAGCCTGTTTGTGGGCCTCAGATTAATGGATATTGAGGTGCTTTTCCTTGTGTCGTCTTGCTTCGTCTCTCCTATTCTCTCAGCCAGCCGCTGGAGGTACTCATCCTGTTCATCGGCCTCGGCGTGGATGCTCCTGGAGTACGCCAGCAGGGTGACGGTGTTCGCGTAGTTGTAGAAGAGGTTGAGCTCCCCGGGCGTGGGCTCGCTGAATTCGACTAGGACCTGCTCATCCTCCAGATCTCCGTACAGGCTCGAGTCCAGCTCCTGCACGGTGACGCCCAGCCTCTTCGATACCGTGGCGAGCACAGCCACCCTCTCCCTCTCCGTGGTCACGACCCTCCCCGCGGCCTCCCTGAAAACCATCACCCTGGCCTTAAGGGGGGGCACCGCCGCATCAGACGCGAACACGCATCTGGTCTCCAGCACGGAGGACAGCCCCCTCACGAGCCGGTAGTTGTACCCTAGCTGCTCGCAGTCAGACAGGGCCTCGGATAGGGCCCCCCGCCTCATGTTCACGTGGTCCCTGTAGGTCGCTGTTAGCGTCTTCGATAGGCTGACGTCGTCGCCGAGGAAGATGGGCCTGATGACGCCTTTACGCCTGTAGGCTCTTATGTGCTCGGTGGGGAGCATCAACGTCTTCTCCTCCGTGCGCTGAGGTACGTCTCGGCTGTTCCCTCGGAGACGAGCTCGAAGAGCACCGCCTCCTTGCCAGGCGTCTTGCGGAGTATGCGGCCGAGGCGCTGGATGAACTGTCTGTTGCTCCCCGAGCCGCTGATGATGACCGCCATGCTGGCGTCTGGGACGTCCACCCCCTCGTCGAGGACCCTGCTCGTCACTATCCGCCTATAGGTCCCGTCTCTGAAGCCGCTCAGGGTTTCCTCTCGCTCCGCCTGGGGCGTCTGGTGGGTTATCGCGGGGATTAGGAGCTCCCTGCTGAGCCTGTAGACCAGTTTGTTGTGGCTCGTGAATATGAGGGTCTTCTCGCCGGGGTTCGCCTTGAGGAGGCTCTTCAGGTACGCGGTCTTGTTGCCGCCGTTCAGCGCGATGTCCATGGCCCTGCCCCGAGCCTGTATGGCTCTCCTAGCCTCGGGGTCCCTGCCGCTGCGCCGCACCAGCCTCAGGTAGTCCTGGGCGCCCCTGATCCTGATGTTCCGCCGCCTGAGGAAGCCCCTGTAGATTTCGTACTGTCTGTCGTACTCGGCTCTCTCCTCGGCGGTGAGGGGCAGCTTCACCGTCTTCACGGCGTAGTCTGATAAGTGCTTGCCTGCGAGGCTGTCCACCCCTAGGCGGTAGACGGTCGGCCCCACGAGTTCCTCGTACAGCTCCTGGGTGGCCTCGTCCCCCTGAAGAGTAGCAGTCAACCCTAGCCTGTATGGCGCCAGGTACCGTGTGGCTATCCTTCTGTAGGTGGGGGCCGCCAGGTGGTGAACCTCGTCGAAGACCAGCAGCTGGAACCTGTTTCCAAGGTGCCTAGCCCGGAGGCTCGCCGAGTCGTAGGTGGAGACCGTTATCGGCTGGATGTCCTGTTTGCCGCCGCCGAGGGCGCCCACCGTGACCCCGAGGGACTCCTCCAGCACCTCACGCCACTGCTCCACGAGAACTATGGTAGGCACCGTAATCAGGGTTGACGCTTGTAAGGCCTCGATCGCCTTCACGGCGATGAACGTCTTCCCGGCGCCTGTAGGGAGCACGACGATGCCCCTGTTCCCGCTCTGGTTCCACTTGGAGAGAGCCTCGGACTGGTAGTCCCTTAGATTTATGTCGGTTCGCATGGGCGGTAGTGCCGGGGCTTTCATCGCCTCGTCTCTGAACTCCGTCCCAGACGCCTCTAGGCGTCTTATGATCTGGGGGTACATGTAGCCGGGGTGTTCGTCGGACGGCTCCACCGTGCCCAGGTAGACCTGGCCGCCGTCCACCCTGACTCTGCCTCTATCGTAGCGGAGTGTGATCATGTCTCCCCAGTCATATCAATGGTGTAGGGGTCATGGATAAGCACTACTTACAGCGGGTTTGCCCCGCCCCGACGCATCTTATCGTCGCTGGCTTACCCACGCGACCCGAGACGCTGAACTCGGCGCCCGTGAACATCTTGGCCAGCTTCGCGGCGGTGAGTGTGTGGAGCGTTAGTCTGCTCGTGGAGAAGCTTGACTCCCCCTCGGCTAGGGAGCAGGGAAGTATCATGTGGTCAGAAGTGTGGAGGTCCACCGTGGCTCCCGTACTGATTTGTTCCACGAGGCTGGCGGCGGCCTCACGTCCCACCCTCTCGGCTGGTTTCCCGCGTTCACCGAGAGAGTCGGA
>JAEHCT010000137.1 GCA_020697635.1 Candidatus Bathyarchaeota archaeon | reverse complement strand
ACAGGAAGCCCATCTTCGACTACAGGTACTGCAAGGGCTGCGGCGTCTGCGCCAACGAGTGCCCCGTGGACGCCATAGAGATGGTGAAGGAGGGAACACAATGAGCTTCACACGGATGATGGAGGGAAACGAGGCCGCGGCATGGGCGGCCAAGCTGGCCAGAGCCGAGGTGGTGCCCGCCTTCCCGATAACGCCCCAGACCGAGCTGATCAGCCACATCGCGTCCCTCATCGAGAACGGCACCATGAAGGCCGAGTACATCAAGGTCGAGGGAGAGCACACCGCCATGGCCGCCGCCATAGGCGCCTCCGCCGCCGGCGCCAGGGTGTTCACCGCCAGCAGCAGCCAAGGCGTCTGCTACATGGAAGAGGCCCTATGGATGCCCCCCGGCTTGAGGCTGCCCATAGTGATGTGCTTCGTCAACAGGGCGATAGCGCCCATAGGCGGCCTCAGGCCCGACCACAACGACAGCCTGCTTCAGCGCGACAACGGTTGGATACAGCTCTACTGCGAGAACAGCCAGGAGGCCCTCGACACCATACTGATGGCCTACAAGATCGGCGAGAACAGGGACGTCTACCTCCCCGTGGCTCCGTGCTACGACGGCTACTTCGTGTCGGCCACGGCGACCCCCACGGTGGTCCCTGACCAAGGGAGGGTGGACGACTGGCTGCCGCCATACAGGCACGAGATGTATAGTCTCCACCCCGACGACTTCAGGAGGCCCCCACGCCCCACGAACATAGCTAAGGCAAGGCACGAGGTCCAGAAGGCTCACGACCGGGCCAAGAAGGTCATCGAGGACGTGGACAAGGACTTCGAGAAGGTCTTCGGGAGAGGCTACGACGGGTTCATCGAGGAGTACAGGTGCGAGGATGTCGACGCCGTATTGATCACCATGGGCAGCATGACGGGCACAGCTAGGGATGTAATAGACATGATGCAGGAGGACGGCAAACGGATCGGGCTGGTGAAGCTCAGGGGCTTCAGGCCGTTCCCCAGCGAGGAGTTCAGGGAGATAGCCAAGAAGTACCAGGCGGTAGCCGTCGTCGACAGGAACACCAGCTACGGCTCAGCCGGGGGAGGAATAGTCTCCATGGAGCTGGCCCGCGCCCTCTACCCCATGGACGACAGGCCGCTGCTGCTGAACTTCCACGTCGGCCTCGGCGGAAGCGACGTCACGCTACGCCAGATAGAGTACATGGCCGACAAGACCCTGGAGGCGGCGGCGAAGGGCAGGGTGGAAGAGGCCGTGGACTGGGTCGAGCTCCACGACCTGGGAGAGGTGATGTAGATGAACGAGGCATTCGACAGACGGTACGACGAGAACATGCTCCAGGGCGGCACCACGTGCTGCCCCGGCTGCGGCGGCCCCCTCTTCTGGAAGATGGCGCTACAGGCCCTGGGACCGAGGACCGTGATCTACGGCGACGGGCCCTGCGCCATGTGCGCCATCAGGAACATCAAGATACCCACCTTCAACCTCCACTTCAGCTTCGTCGCCGACGGAGCCACCGGCATAGTCAACGCCTTCAAGGCCAAGGGATGGGACGACATCACCGTCGTCTCCTCCGCGGGGGACGGCGCCACCGGGGACATCAGCTTCGGGAAGATCTCCGCCGCCGCCGAGCGAAACGAGAACATGATCCAGATATGCGTCGACAACGAGGCGTACATGAACACAGGCATACAGAAGAGCGGCCTCACACCCTACGGCGCCTGGACCACCACCACGCCAGGCGGCAAGGAGAGCAACAAAAAGGACGTGCCCCTCATAATGGCCGCCCACGGCATACCCTACATGGCCACGGTGAGCGTAGCCTATCCTAGGGACCTGCAAGCCAAGCTGGGGAAGGCCAAAGATATCGAGGGCTTCAAGTACATACACGCCGTGATCCCGTGCCCCACGGGCTGGAGGTTCGACCCCGCCAAGGCGGTGGAGGTCTCTCGCCTAGGCGTGGATACCTGGGCGTGGCCCCTCTACGAGGTCGAGGAGGGCGTCCTCCGGATGAGCAGGAAGCCGGAGCAGAAGCCCGTCACTGAGTACCTTAAGGCGCAGGGCAGGTTCAGGAGGCTCAGCGAGGAGCAGATAGAGTACGTCCAGACCACGGTAGACGAGCGGCGGACGAACCTCCTGGCCATGGAGGGGAAGAGGATAACCCTCTAACCACTTTTTCTCCCGAGACATGCGTGGATGGGCCTCAGCCGACTCATGTACCTTGGTTCAGCTCTTGTCTCCACATTCTATTGTACTTTGAGCAGGGCCTAGCCCCATCGTACTCGTTGCAGACCACACCGTCCATGTCATAGTATATGCACCGGCTCCTTAAACGACAAACCTTAGGGTCCACAACTACCCGGGTGGATAACACGTTGCTTTGCAACGCCGATCGTGGAGAAATGATTCGTCTTCATTGATACGTATGTGTCTGTCGCAAACGTAGCCAACAGGGCACCGTATAAATAACTGGACGATGTCAATACATGTGCCGCATGGGTAAGATTAATGACCTAATTGAGAGGCTGTGGGAGAAGACCTTCAGGGCTGGGTGGTACAGGGCTGACCACGTCTCAGAGGAAAGCCCGGTGGTAATAGGCGGATGCGCACGAAGCGGGACCACCCTCATGCGCGTGATGCTGGACACCCACCCCAACATCTACTGCGGACCCGAGACGGGTCTGCTGTACCTCAGAACCATGACGTACAGAAAAATCAGTAACCTGTCACGGAAGCTGGAGATCCATGAAGAAAACCTCAAGGCCATGATGCGGGGCACACACTCATACTTCCAGTTCGTGGAGACCCTCTTCGACCACCTGAGGCAGAGGGCTGGGAAGCCCCGCTGGGGCGACAAGAGCCCCCAGAACGTCCTGCATCTCGACAGGATATTCCACCACTTCCCCGACGCCAGGTTCATACACATGATAAGGGACGGGAGAGACACCGCCTGCAGCCTGAGGACCTTCCCCCAGTACAGGATGGTGGACGGCCAGAGAGTCGAGCTGGACACCGACAACCCCCTCGACCAGTGCGTGAGGAGGTGGGTCCACGACGTAGAAGCGGGTGTGCGTTACCGTGGAGACCCCAGGTACATCGAGGTAAAGTACGAGGACCTCATAGAGAGCGACGAGGAGACGCTGATCCGTGTCTTCGATTTCCTCGGCGAGCCTTGGGACGAGCAAGTCACCAAGTACTACGAGATAAAGTCCCCCGGCAGGAGTGAGGATAAGATGCCCCAGAACCCGGGGGTATCCAAGCCCATCTACAGGACCGCACACGGGAGATGGCGGAACGAGTTCACGGAGGAGGATACACGTGTGTTGAAGGCGGTGGCGGGGGATCTGTTGGTCATGCTTGGCTACGAGGAGAACAACGACTGGTAAATTATATTAATATTATGTCTATTTTAGTAAAAGAAATTAAAAGAAGGTTTAAACGCTAAAGAAATGGATCTCTAATCCTTATTAATATGATGATGATTAAAACGTGGTGTCATCAATGTATAGCATGACCACCATGTTTTCGTTACTTAGAATCGATACCAAATAGATATGCATAATCCCTTTATAAATAGAAAACTGTTCCTTGGTCAAGGAGGTAAAAAATGAGATGACCTTCATGAGAGAGAGAAAAGCCATTAGCCCTGTGATTGCCACGGTTATCCTGGTTGCTGTCGCCATTACCGTAGCGGTAGGCGTTAGCTACTGGATGAGCGGCATCAGCAGCCAGTATACCCAGTTCGAGAAGGTAGAGATACAGACCGGCTACGCAACATACGACTCCACCAACACCATCTGGACAATTACTATGGCCATAAAGAACAGCGGTTCAGCTGACGCAACAGTAAACATGGCCTTCCTGAACGATGTTCCATGTTTAGCAGCCAACTACAAGGTAGACGCCACGAACGTCACTGATACTCAGTGGGGTGTAAGCTTCCTAGCTACTGGAGTGACCCTTCAACCTGGAGAGTCCACGACTGTCTACATCTACTTAGACAACCCATGCACCGGCGTATCGGAGCTTGCGAGCCTAAGCGCGGGTACAACCATAAACGTCAATCTACACAGCGCGGGCGGCATGGACTACATCAAACTGATCAGACTGCCTTAAACCGGCTAGTCCCCCCCCTTCTCTTCTTTTACTAATTTGGAGGATAGACCTTGGAGATACTGAACAGGTTCCTTAAGAATAACAAGAAAGCAGCATCGGAAGCCGAAGAGAAAATAGTAATCTCCAAGTGCAAACCAGATTATGAAATAATACACGAGTACTGGGTAAACGAGCCATACGCCAACGTAAAGATAGTTAAATCGGAGGAACTAGGCGAAGGCAACCACTACTTCGTAAACGAAGTTGAGCTCACAGATGAACAGCGCGACACCTACGAGAGGATCGTGAGAATACTCAGCAAGGAGTTCAAGTCTCCCCAAGGCGAGCACATCGACCCACGGGACTATGTGTTCGAGCAGGCCGAGATAATCGCCGAGAAGTACCACAGGAGCCTCGGCAAGCACAAGATCGATGAATGGGACCAGATCTTCTACTACGTCGTCAGGGACCTCATCGGC
>JAEHCT010000136.1 GCA_020697635.1 Candidatus Bathyarchaeota archaeon | reverse complement strand
GCGCTCGACGCCAAGAACCTCATAGTAGTCACGCTTCTCAGACACCCGACTTCACGCCCGCCCAGTTACGCTGATTCTTCCGAGACCCTCGGTTAATAAACGTTACCAGTTATAGAGAAAAATGTGGTGGGGCTACCTGGGGGTATCCGGGTGCCACTTCCTCTGTATCTCCAAGGTCTTCCTCATACCCCTGGCCTCTAGGTGCCTGACTATCTTGTTCAACTGAGTATGCCTCGCGATCTTGTCCCCCTGGGTCGCCAGTCTGAGTAGCAGCCTCGCCATGAGCATGGAGCCCTCCTGGAGGTTCCGTGGGTCGACCTTGTCCATCGTGTCGGCGGTGGTGTGCCCCCACCCCCTGCCCACCACGAGTCGCTGGACGCTGGGCTCGGCGTGCATGTATATGCATGGGACCCCCTGCATGTAGAAGGGCCAGTGGTCGCTGGCGGCGGACGTCCCCTCAAGTATCTCTGTCGGGTACTTCGTCTCCCCGAGGAACTCTTTGAGCCAGACCTTCATCTCGGGGGGCTGGTAGACGGTGAACGCGGCGTGCTGGGTACCCTGCTTGTACGCTAGGCCACCGAGTTCCAGGTTCACCATGATGGCCGTCTTGGGCGTGTCTTCGAGGTGGTCCGCGACGTAGCAGGTGCTCCCGGTGACGCCTATCTCCTCGCAGGCGAAGCAGACGAACCTGATCCCCCTCCTCAGCCTGCCTCGGTACGGCTTGAAGGCGCGGGCCAGCTCCATTGTGACCACCGCGCCGCTGAGGTTGTCCATGGCGCCCTGAGATATGTCGTGGCCGTCGTAGTGGCCGCCGACCACTATCCACTCGTCTGTCTCTCCGGGCAGCTCCGCGACTATGTTTGCGGACTCGGTGTCGGGGACGACTTCGCTGCCGTCGCTGAGCCTGACCCTCAGCGCCTTGCCTTTGGCGAGCCTCAGCATGTGGCTTCCCGTCTCGAGACTTACCCCCACACCGGGTATCTCGCCTCCCATCCTGTAGCTGGGCCTGAGGCTGCCCGTCGGCGGAAGCTGCCCCGGGTTGTGGTTCATGAAGATGAAGCCCACGGCGCCGTACTCCACGGCGTACCCGTACTTGGTGCGCCTGTGGACCCTCTTCCCCCGGGGGCTCGTGGCGCTTGAGCACATCACTATCTTGCCTTGAACATCTTTTGGGTTTACGGTCTCGAACTCCTCGGGGCTCCCTGTCCCCAGATCGATGACCTCGGCGTCAACCTCGCCTCCCGGGCTCATCGCCAGGCTTATGGCCTCGAACTCCCGTTCAACAGGCTCCGTCATTTCGAGCTTGATGGGGCCTCGCTTCCACCCGTAGTAGTTAAAGGGCTCGGCGCGGGCGTCCGCGTAGCCGTACTCCTTGAGCTTCTCGACCATGTACCTCTGAGCCTCTTTTTCGCTGGGAGTCCCGGCGAATCGGCTGCCTATCTCGTCGGCCATGACGAGCATGTTCTCGTGTATTTCGTTGTTCTGCCAGACGTCGCCGATGAGCGTTCTCTCGGTTTCCACGTGAACTTTACTGAGCATTTGGATCTATAGTAACTGTTTGACGAGTTATTAGCTGTTATCCGTCTGGATATATGTAGTAGGTGATGAACCTGCCTTGGCTTGACCCCCTGAGGTATACAGTGCTGAACCAGATAACGTATTCCTCACTGCAGCCGTGGATGCTGTCATAGAGGCTATAGTCGTAGACAGGCGCGCTCAGGGAGTCTCTGAAGATGCCGTAGAACTCGTTCCAATCCTCGATCTCTTTCCTCTCGATTCTGACATCGTTTTTATATTTTTTATCTATACTCTCCTCCCACTCCTCCATATCACTCCAGGCCAACGTCTCGTCGAGCTCGTAGCTGCGTGCTTTAAGCAGCTTGACTTTCCGGGCGTACTCCCTTCCATTGAGGGACATCTGTGTCCCGGCGACAGCTAAGACGACGGCGATGAGCAGCCCTACGGCTAGTATTATCTTCTTCTCCTTCTTGTCGTCTTTCTTGAAGCGGCTCACAGGGTATGCCGTAACTGACTCGTGGGCAGCTGCCTAAATGGGTTAAGGAAGAGAAATCTCTAGGCTGGTTATGTGTCTGGGAACAGGGTTACTGTTTCTTGTCCTCGTCCACGACCTTGTAGTCGGCGTCCACAGTCTTCTTGCCTTGGTCCTCCTCGGGGCCGGGCTGCTGGGCGCCTGCGGCCTGCTCCGCCTGCTGTGCAGCGGCCGCCTGCTTGTATATCTCCGAGCCGGCCTCCTGGGCCACGCTCTGCAGCTCCTCCATCTTGGCCTTTATCTCCGCGACGCTTCCCTCCTTCACGGCGTTCTTCAAGGCGTCTAGGCTTCCCTGTATCCTCGTCTTGACGTCTCCGCTGATCTTGTCCGCGAGCTCCCCCAGCATCTTCTCGGTGCTGTAGATGAGGGCGTCCGCCTCGTTCCTGGTCTCGGCCTCCTCCTTGGCCTGTTTGTCGGCCTCCGCGTACTGCTCGGCCTCCCTGACCATGCGTTCCTTCTCGGAGTCGCCTAGCTTCGTCGAAGCCGTGATGGTGATGCTCATCTGTTTACCTGTTCCCAGGTCCTTCGCCGTGACATCCAGCACGCCGTCGGTGTTTATGTCGAAGGTTACCTCGATCTGTGGGACGCCCCTCGGAGCTGCGGGTATACCATCCAAGTTGAAGCTGCCGAGGCTGATGTTGTCCTTGGCCATGGCTCGTTCGCCTTGGAGGACGTGGATGGTCACAGCGGTCTGCATGTCGGCGGCGGTGCTGAAAATCTTGGTCTGCTTCGTCGGTATGGTGGTGTTCCTGTCTATGACCTTCGTCAGAACGGCGCCCAGGGTCTCGACTCCGAGGCTCAGGGGCGTCACGTCGAGGAGCACTATGTCGTCTATCTCGCCCGCGAGTACAGCGCCCTGGATGCTGGCGCCTATGGCGACGCACTCCATGGGGTCGATGCCTCTCTCCATCTTCTTGCCGACCAACTCTTCTGCGGTTCTCTGGACGAGGGGCATCTTGGTCATGCCGCCGAAGAGGACGAGTTTATCGATCTTGTCTAGCGACAGCCCCGCGTCCCTTATGGTCCGCATTATGGGCTCCTTGACCTTGTTGACTATGGGCATGGCTATCTGCTCAAGCTTCGCCCTGTTCATGGTTATGTGGAGGTTCTGGGGGCCGTCCGCGTTCATAGCGATGTAGGGGAGGTCTATGTCGGTGGTCAGCAGGTTGCTGAGCTCTATCTTGGCCTTCTCCGCGGCCTCCTTGAGCCTCGCCATGGCTTTGAGGTCGCTGGTGAGGTCGATCCCGGTCTCGTTCCTGAACTCGGCGACGAGGTAGTCCATTATGGCCTTGTCCACGTCGGCGCCGCCGGTCTGCGTGTCCCCGCTGGTGGCTAGGACCTCGAAGACTCCTCCGCCGAAGTCCATGATGGTTGTGTCGTTGGTTCCGCCGCCGAAGCTGAACACCAGTATCTTGAGCTCCTGGTCGCTCTTATTCAGGCCGTAGGCGAGGGCGGCGGCGGTGGGCTCGTTCACTATCCTCGTCACGCTCAGTCCCGCGATCTCGCCGGCGTCGATGGTGGCCTGCCTCTGGTTGTCGTTGAAGTGGGCGGGCACCGTGATGACGGCCTTGGTCATCTTCTCGCCGAGGTAGGTCTCGGTGTCGCGCAGTATCTTCTGGAGTATGAATGAGCTGATCTGCTGGGGCGTGTAGTCCTTCCCGTGTAGGCTTATCTTCCGGTCGGTGCCCATGTGGCGCTTCGCCTCCCTGATGGTGCCCTCCGGGTTGGTTACAGCCTGTCTTCTCGCCGGCTCACCCACGAGCAGTTGTCCTTCCTTGGTGAACGCCACGACGCTGGGAAACATCTTCCCGGCCGCCGTGGGGCCCTCGGCGGAGGGTATGACCATGGGCTTCCCCCCCATCATGACAGCCGCCGCGCTGTTCGTAGTTCCTAGGTCGATGCCTAGTATCTTTTCTCTCTTGGTCTCGTTACTCATCTTGATTTTCCTCTTCACTCTGTTTGGGGCTGCGAGCCACCTTCACCATGCTAGCTCTGAGGACCCGGTCTTTATACATGTAGCCTCTCCGGACCTCCTCCACCACGACTCCGTCGGGCTCCTCGCTGGTCTCTACCTCCATGACGGCGTCGTGCCTGAAGGGGTCGAAGGGGTGGCCCTCGGCCTCTATTACGCGGACTCCCTCGGAGTCCATGACCTTCTGCAACTTCTTCAGCACCATGCCTATACCTTGGACGAGGTTGTCCTTCTCCGCGTCGTTTGTGGCGAGTATCTCGACCTCGTCTAGGAGAGGTAGCAACTGCTGTAGGAGGCCGCCGTTGGCTCTCTCCATGACGTCCTGTATTCGTTTCTGGCTCTGTTTCTGGATGTTCTCCAGGTCCGCCTTGGCGTACTTGAGCTGGCTCAGGTGCTTCTCGGCTTTAGCCTCCGCCTCCTTCAGCTTGTTCTCGAGTTCCTCGACCCGCTTCTGTAGTTCCTTCTTGCTGGGTTTCTTCGGTGACATGGCTGCGTTCCTCAGGCTTTTCCTTGATAGAGGGAGTCTGTTCTTTATTTTCTTTACGGTATGTCATAAATATGACTTTTTATAAGGTTTTGTGTAC
>JAEHCT010000135.1 GCA_020697635.1 Candidatus Bathyarchaeota archaeon | reverse complement strand
GCAGTACTGGCCGTGCTCCATGTCGCTCTCGATGCGATGCAGCGGGTGCTCCTCGGTGACGGTTAGGTTCGGAGCCGCCTCTATCGCCATGACGCCGCCGCGCTCGGCGAGCGCCTGGATGACCTCGTCGGGGAACATGCGAGTGGTAGGGGTGAGGGCTCGGGCCCCGGCGTGGCTGACAATTATGGGGTCCTTGCTTAGCTCGATGACCTCCAGCGCTGTCTGGTCGCTGGTGTGGCTGACGTCCACGAGGAAGCCGAGTTTGTTCATGCGGACGAGGGCGTCGTAACCGAAATCGGTGAGTCCACCGTCCAAGTGCTCCTTGAGGCCGCTGCCAAGCATGTTGCTCTCGCTGTAGTTGACGCCTATGCTGCGGACTCCGAGGCCGTAGAGGACGTCGAGGCGGTCGACCTCGTTCTCGATGCAGCTGGCTGACTCGATGACGGATACCCACGCGAGCTTGCCTTCCCTGTGGGCGCGCTCGATGTCGTCGACCCGTTTACAGTGGATCAGGAAGTCCTGGTGGGCGATGTCGCAGAGCCTCATGCCCAGGTCGTGGAGGGTGCTGTTCCAGTCCCAGCCGTGCTTGGTGTTGATGAAGCTGCTGCCGTCCTGCATGTTGTCGAAGACGCAGTCGAGGCCGCTGGCTGCGAGGGCCTCGTAGGCGAGGACGTTGCGGCCCTCCCCGTCGAAGTCCCTGTTATCCAAGGGGTCCTCGGGGCTGATGTCGGGGTGGGCGTGAAGGTCTATGACGACGCTACTCTCCATTACCGCCTCGAAGCGCTCCTCCTCCGTCTTGCTTAGGGGGACGGGCTCCCACCACTCAGGGATCACGGCTCCGCGGAGCTTGAACTCCCGGTAGTCTCTGCTGGGTTCAAGGTACTGATAGGCTTTGTAGCCTTCGTACTTCTTGTTTCGACCCATAGAAATCGATGAAGCCTATGTTCGGAGACTTATTTAACAGGGTGGTTGGCCTCATTTTTGGTTCGTGTGTTGAGGTTAATCTTATTTCTCTGACGGAGGATATGGAACTGATTCATTATGCTTGACGACCAAGTCGTAGAGGCTGTTGAGAGGTTCGTCGAGGCCGAGCTTGCATGTAGAAAGCACCCTGGCTCCAGTCTATCGGTCATACAAGGCGGCGAGGTGACGTGGTCCAAGGGTTTCGGCTACGCCGATGTCGACAAAAAAGTGTGGGCCAAGCCAGAGACAGTTTACAGGTGCGCGTCGGTGACCAAACCCGTCATCACCGTCGGCCTCCTCCAGCTCATGGAGAAGGGTAAGTTCGATCTGGACGACGGGGCTAACAGCCACTTGGACGTCGAGATCCGGGGCGTGCAGGGGGAGGATCCGACCATCCGGGATCTTCTGACTCATCGCAGCGGCATGCCTACCCGGGTGCCGCCGATATACCTGCTGGACGAGGAGCCCCTGACCATGAGGGGCTACATAGAGTCCGCGGCGCGGGCCGTCAGGCCCCGGGGGGAGAAGTGGGCCTACTGTAACACGGCGTACATGATAGTCGGGTACCTCCTAGAGCTTTTCTCGGGGATGACATACGACAGATACGTCACCGAGAACGTGCTTCAGCCCCTGGAGATGAGCTCAAGCGCCTTCACCCTGACCCCAGAGATCCGTGGAAACCTGTCTCAGGGCTACAAGCGGGCGGGGGGCCCGGAGAAACCCCTCATACCCGTCAGCCCCTACATCCTAGGCACCATGCCCGAGGACCCTGCGGGGAGCCTATACTCCACCGTCCTCGACCTAGCCAACCTCGTCATGATGAACACGGGTGGCGGTGGGTTCAAAGGCAGGCGCATACTCAGGGAGGAAACCGTGAGGGAGATGCGTCGGCTCCAAGCCCCCTCCGGTAACTCGAGGAGCGGCATGGCCCTCACCTGGTTCTACAGCATCCACGACGGCCACGTCATGCTGAACCACACAGGTGGGCTGCCTGACTACGCCAACAACGTCTGCTTCTACCCGGAGGAGGGGGCTGGGGTGTGCTGGCTCAGCAACCTTCAGGACGGCTCGGGCTGGAGGCCCCCGTCTCCAACGGTGCTGAGAATGGTCTTGGGAGAGAAGCCTACTTTCGGCGTAGGCTTCCAAGCGGTCCCGAAGAATTGGGAAAAGATATGCGGAGTCTACGGCGACGAGAGCCGCGAAACCGTGTTGAGGGTGATGAACGGGTACCTGACCATGGATAACGCCGTGCTTCTGGAGAGAATCGACGACACGAAGTACCGGGCCCACGGGCCGTCAAACGACGGGTACGAGGTTACATTCGAGTACGGTGAGGACGGACAGGCGAAGAGCGTCTGCGTCGGGACGACGGCTCTCCCGAGGTACAAACCGGAGAAGCCCGAGATAGACTTGGACCAGGACCTGAAAGGCACGTGGAAGGGCGAGTACTACGACTCGTCAGGTTTCCACGTCGCCGAGATCAGCATAGAGGACGAGGCGACAGCCACGGTCAAGGGGCCCCAGGGAGAGAGCGTCTCACCCAGCGAGTTCGAGGCGAAATCTGGTAAGGTCACGGGTGTGTTCAGTTACCGTATCCCTGAGGAGTACGCCCGCTGGGGGACCAGGGAGCACGCAGACGTCCATTTTGAGTTGTATGGCCACGAAGGCAAGCTGAAGGGAACTTTGAGCGTGGGGGCAGCGAAGATGCTCGTAGAGCTGGAGAGAGCCGCCTAGCCCTTTTTTCTATTCTAGAGTTGATTGCAGGGTAACCGTAACGGGCTGAACGAGTGCCCCGTAAGACGGTTCTACTCGCCTCTGTTGACCGGGAACCTAGCTATGGTTCCCTAGCTGTTGAGGTCGCTTTTAACGATTGCAGCCCAGCTGTTGCTCAGCTTCGCCGTGCCTATGATGAGTTTCAGTACGCGCCATGAGACGTCCTCTATCGTGTACTCGGGCGGGATCGTGACGTGCCTCGCCGGCTCTTTGATTGATAGCTCCACGGCGTCGAGCACCGTCTCCCTTTCTAGTCCGGTGAGGATTATGGTCCCGGCGTCAAGGGCCTCGGGGCGCTCGGTGGCTTCGCGTAGGTTGACGGCGGGGAACTCCAGGATGGCTGACTCCTCGCTGATGGTGCCGCTGTCGCTAATGGTGCACAACGCGTTCTTCTGCAGGTGGACGTAATCGAAGTATCCAAAGGGCTTATGGAACCTGATCTTCTCGTTCATCTCGATTAGTCTCAGCGACTCCATCCTCTTCGAGGTCCTAGGGTGGGTGGACACGATGACTGGGCGGCCGTACCTTTCGGCGACGCCGTTCAGGATGCTGAGTATCTTTGATAGGTTCTCCGAGTTGTCCACGTTCTCCTCGCGGTGGGTGCTCACGAGGAAGTACTCCTTGGGTCTGAGGCCGAGCTCTTCGAGTATCTTGGACTGGTTGATCTGTGCTTCATAGTGTTTGAGGACTTCATACATTGGTGAGCCTGTTAGGTATATGCGCCGGTGGTGGATGCCCTCCGATAGGAGGTGGCGGCGGGCGTGCTCGGTGTAGACCAGGTTGTAGTCGGCTACATGGTCGATGATGCGGCGGTTGATCTCCTCCGGGACGTTCGGGTCGAAGCACCTGTTGCCTGCCTCCATGTGGTAGACAGGGATCTTCATGCGTTTCGCCATGATGGCGGCGAGGCTGCTGTTGGTGTCCCCGAGGATGAGGACGGCGTCGGGGCTCTCTTCTTTCAGCACCTTCTCTGATTTGGTTATGGTCTCGCCGATGACGGTGCCGAGGCTCTCTGTGTTGACCTCGAGGAAGTGGTCGGGCCGCCTGATGCCGAGGTCCTTGAAGAATATCTCGTTGAGCTCGTAGTCGTAGTTCTGCCCGGTGTGCACGATCCTGTGGTCGAGGTGCCTGTCCAGCAGGGCCATGACTCTGCTCAGGCGTATTATCTCGGGCCGTGTGCCGAGTATCGTAGCTACTTTGAGGCTGCTCTTCACTGTGTGGCCTCCAGGGTCATGGAGTCTTCGTATGACTTGGGCTCGTTTACCGTCTCGTAGTAGGTGTCGGGGTCTTCTGGGTTGTAGAGCTCGCTGGTCCAGAAGAGCATGAGCAGCTCTTTTTCTCCGACGTTGATCAGGTTGTGGGTGTGGAGGACGGGTATGTCGATGTAGGATGGTTTCTCGCCGTTCAGGATATAGTCATTGATTGTGTCGGTTCCTATCCTTCTCAGCTGGACGAGAGCCCGCCCCTTGACTATGCTGAAACGCTCCACCTTCCTCCTGTGGTAGTGGTTGCCTCTCTCGACCCCCGGCTTCGTCGTCGAGAGGAAGGCTTGACCCTGGTTGAGGGACCTTATGGCCTCGAAGAGGTAGCCCCGGTGGTCTTCTTTCACGTCGTATGGCACCGGGTGGTGGCCGGGCTCGATGTGTGACCTGAAGGTGTTGAACAGCTTGAGGTCGAAGGGGTCCGAGAGGTCTGGGATGACTCGGTCCTCCATGTACTGCCGCTTGAAGCCCTGGAGCTTTTGCAGGAGGTCGCTCACAGTTATCTCCAGGTTGGGTGGCACCAGCATCTCGTCGGACTCCAGCTCGTACAGTATCACTCGGTGGATCTTCTGTAGCACGTCGTCGATGTAGATGAGGCCGACGGGCTGGTCCTTCTTTACCTCTGGCTCCTGGCCGTGGG
>JAEHCT010000134.1 GCA_020697635.1 Candidatus Bathyarchaeota archaeon | reverse complement strand
TTTCTTGCCGAACCCGACCACGAGGTCCACCAGCTTCTTGTTATCGATCTCGGCTCGGCTGCGCCAGTCCAGGTACATGACTCCCTGCTCGTCTGCGCCGAGGTAGCCCTGCTGCATGTATCTGTCCAGGTTGAGCTTGACCCTCCACCCCGGCAGCTTCTCCTGGAGCACCCGCTCAATGTCGACCCTGGGCGCCTTCCCCTGCTTGGAGATGAGGTACGCCACCGAGACGGCTAGGCCGGCGATGTCGTCTATACGCCACCCTATGGTCTTGGCCGCCTTCTGGTCCACCGTCCCCCTGAGGGTAATGTAGTAGCGGGCGTCCTGCAGCTGGGCGCCGGTGGGCTCGACTATATCGGGCTCATCGAACGCCCGTGTAACCTTAAGGTCCAGGGGCTTGATCTGCTTGTCCAGCACGTCCAGGACGTTCCTCCAGTCGCTCCCCAGCTCCTTACGGAGCTCCCAGCCCCTGACGCCGGGGAGCCTGTGGTGGGTGAAGAACAGCAGCTGGACTGCGTCCTTCACCTTGCGGGCATACGCTCTCTGCGTCTTCGTCAGCTTTGCCGCCATAGCCTCCACTCCTCGTAGTCCACCATCATGGGCAGGCTCACCTTGGGTCTCTCGGGGTCCGGCCTGGGCTCCGGGTTGTGTATGATCCTTGTCTCCTCCAGGAGCCTGTCGTGGCTGACGTTGGCGTAGCCGTAGCTCACCATGAAGACGGTCATGTACGCCCGGTAAACAGTGTCCCTGTACGTGTCTGCGCCTATCCAGTCCCAGTAGTCGACGACGCCGCCCAAGCCGGTCCTCTCCCCGAGCTCACGCCAGAACCCCTCCAGAAGCCCGGCGAACCCCTCCTCTGGGATGAGCCCCAGGTCGTAGGCCTCCCGCATGGTGGCGGTGCCCGTCTCCCTCTCGGCCACATCCAAGTCCTGCCACCGTTCGTCCAGCGGGATGAGGCCGCCCCAATAGCCGAGGCTCTCGGCGAGGGTCCTGGCGCTGATCTGCCCCATCTCGACGACGGGGTGCCACGACTTGAGGAAGGCGTCGGCGATGGCGCCTATATCCATCCTCATGAGGCTCTGGCTGAGCATGAAGGGGTCCTTGTAGAGGGTGCTGCTCTTGTGGGCTATCCACTGGTTCTGCGTCTCCAGCACGTTGGATAACTCCTTGAGGGCCTCCGCGTCCAGGCAGAAGTCCTTGACGTTCTTGATACCCGGGTAGTGCTTCCTGATTACGCCCAGCACGTAGTCGAAGTCGATGTCGAAGGGCTCGATCCTTCCGCTCTGCACCATCCTGCAGAGGCTTATGACGCTCTCCAACTCGCTGCTCATCGCTCTTCCTCCACGAGCCTGGGGACAGAGACGTCGTCTGTCTTGTGGACCATGATTATGTGGACATCCTGGCCCTTGAAGGTGATCTGGCTGGGGGTGATGGCCATGTACTGGTCGTCCGTGCCCGCCATGGTGGAGACTATGAACTCGCTGACGGCCTCCTTGTTCTGGGGGTCCATGTGGAGGTCGAACTCGTCCACGGCCCTGAAGGGGCTGAGGACGTTCTGCTGCAGCGCCAACAGGAACGCCATTACCGAGCTGCTGCGCTCCCCGCCGCTGTGGGTGTACGGGTCGAGCCGCAGCGGCGCGGCGCCGTTGAAGCCGACGTATATCTCGAGGCCGGCGTCCTCGATGTCGTGGCTGTTGACGAGCCGTGTCTCGCCTACGGCCTTGAGCTTGGAGAGGAGCCTCTTGTAGCGGACGTTCACCTCCTCCAAGAGGTTCTCCGTGACTTCCCGCCACTTCCTGTTCCGCTTCTCTATCTCCTCCAGGACCTGGCGGCGGCTCTCCTTGACCTCCTCGATACGCCGCTGTATCTCCCGGAAGGTCTCGTTGTAGTTCTCGTACATGTCCTCGGCCTCCTCGGGGACGTCCGCCATGCCCATGAGGATGCCCTGTGTGCGCCTTATCTCGTTGAGTATGTCTTCGCCGCTGCGGCCCGTCTCAATCCTCGGGCCACGGATGAGGGCCTCCGCCTCGGCGTCCCTGAGGTCACGGGTTGTGCGGTCGATCTCGGCCTTCACCTGCTCCGTCCTCCGCCTGAGCCTGCCGCGGCGGTCCTTGAGGAGCGCCAGCTGTATGCGTCCCTCGATGTACTGGTCGTTGGTGTCGTCGATCCTCTTCCTGATCGCCTCCATCTCCCGGGCGAGCCTGCCGGCCTCCTGCTCGGCCTCGGTGAGCCTCCCCGTATAGGAGGTGATCTCCGCCTGCAGCGTGTTCCTCTGCCCGAGGAACTCGTTGCTGAGGTTATCGTAGGTCCGTGTCTGGGTCTCCTCGATCTCGGTGAAGAGGGTGAAGTAGTCGTCGAGGGTGGTGGGGCCGCCCTGAGCCTTGTCGAGGAGGGTCTTTATGGTGGACTCGAAGCGCCGCCTCTGCTCCCCGGAGCTCTGGATGATGCGCTCAACCCGGGTGAGCTGGTCCTTGGATGCGTTTATGCCGTGCTCGCTGACGCCGACGAGGCGCTCGCTCTCGATGCGTTTCTCGATGAGGGTGTTCCACTGGCTCCTCATGATGCCGAGCATGGACTCGGCGTCGACGATCCGCTGGGTGTTCCTCTCCATCTCCTCCTCCGCTGAGGAGAGGTCCCTCTCAGTATCACCCAGCTCGTCCTGCAGCCGCATCACTACAGCCTCCAGAGCTAGCACCCTGCTCCACGCCATCTCCTGCTGCAGGAAGGTCTGGCGCTTCTGGAGCTGCCTCTTCTCCTGCAGTCTCTCGTTCTGCTCCCTCCAGTACGCCAGGGTCTCCCTGGCCTGGTTGAGGAGCTGGTTGAGGCTCTCCTCCTCGCTGAGGATGCCGCTTAGCTTGGACTTGGCCTCCACGACGTCCCTCCTGAAGCTCTCGAAGCCCACGGCCTCCTCAAGGGTCTTGAGGCGCTCCTGGGGGCTGATGTTAGCGAACTTCGTGGGCATCGCCTGGTGCATGATGATGAGCATGTTGTCGGGGTCGAACCCGAAGCTCTTCAGGAGGTCCACTACCTCTGCCTTGGAGACGTTACGCTGGTTGAGCCTGAACCCGTACTTGCCGTCCCGGCGGAGGGTCCTGGTGAGCGTGATCTCGTCCATGTTGTACTGGGGGACGGGCCTGTACCCGTTCTCCTGGACGGCGTTGTTGAGGATGAGTGTGACCCTCGCGGACTCGGCGTCCCAGCGGATGAGATCGCTGAGCCTCTTGGATCGCTCCGTATAGGTGTCCCCGAGGGCGACGCATATCCCGAGGAGCAGGCTGGACTTCCCCGAGCCGTTGGGCCCGCAGACCACGTTGACCCCCTGCTTGAGGGGGATGCGGGCGTACTCGTAGGACATGAAGTTCTCTAGTATTACCTCGCGGATGAGCATCTATCTGCCTCGAACTCTAATACCTCAGCCACGCCTCATTTTTAAAGCTTGACTAAATCCCTGTACCACCCCAGAGAAAGTGTAAAACGCATGTAAAGCCAATACACAGCCGATATCCATGATCGAGTTATCCAAGGTCCAAGAGGAGAGGGCCATGAGGCTCCACAGGAAAGCTGTGGTGGTCGACACCCACTGCGACACCCTGATGCAGTTCCTGAAGCAGCCCAACAGAATGCCGCCCGCCCGTAAGCTCGGGGAGAAGGCGGACAGAGGGCACATCGATCTGCCGAGGATGATCGAGGGCGGCGTCACGTGCCAGACCTTCGCTGTCTACACGGGCAGACGCGCCTTCGTACCGGAGGCCACACAGGTGGCCCTCCAGATGGTGGACAAGTTCTACTCTGAGATAGAAGCCAACGACGGCATCGTCGCGGTGGCCAGCCACGACGAGATAGTCGACGCGAAGAAGAAGGGGCTCGTCTGCGGGCTGCTGGCCCTGGAGGGGGCGGAGCCCCTCATGGGCGAGATAGCGCTGCTCAGGGTCTTCTACAGGCTGGGCGTCAGGATGCTGAGCTTCGCGTGGAACTACAGGACGCCGTTCGCGGACGGCCTCAACGCCAAGAGGGCGGAGAGCAAGCTCCCCGAGCTGGGGGTGCAGGCGTTAAAGGAGATGGAGAGGCTCGGCATGATATTCGACGTCTCCCACCTGGCGGACACGGTCTTCTGGGACGTTGCCGACGTGATGAAGGGGCCTTTCATCGCGAGCCACAGCAACTGCAGGGCGGTCTGTGACCACCCGAGGAACCTCACCGACGACATGATCCGGGCGCTGGCTGACCACGGCGGCGTCATGGGGATGAACTTCGCCCCCGCCTTCGTCGACAAGGACAAGGCCACGGTGGAGAAAATGGTGGACCACGTAGACCACATAGTGGACCTGGTGGGGCCGGACCACGTGGGGCTGGGGAGCGACTTCGACGGCATCGGCTCCACGCCGGAGGGCCTCGAGGACGTCAGCAAGATGCCTAACATGACCCGGGTCATGGTGAAGCGCGGCTACAGCGACGAGGACATACTGAAGATACTGGGCGGCAACCACCTTAGGGTCTTCAAACAGGTCATCGGCTGAGCCTTCCACAACTATTTCTTTCATCCTTTTTGGATTCGCTAAGCCTTTCTGAATAGACATGGTTAAGATGAAGCTGCTAAGTGCGACCGGGAATGGAGCAGGGAGAATAAACTATTTGGCTCCGTTTCATGCCGTACGGAAGC
>JAEHCT010000133.1 GCA_020697635.1 Candidatus Bathyarchaeota archaeon | reverse complement strand
GATGCCTACCTGAGTTTCTGTGACTACATGATAGGACTGTTCGATCCCATCTACTTCGCGTATGGGATAGAGGCGAACATGCTGGCCACACACGACCCGGACGCATTCGAGGACTACCTGCTCTTCCTGGGCGAGGTGTATCCGAGTCTCAAGGAAAAGTATCCCGATCTGCCGATATTCCTGACCTTCCAGATGGAGCTCTTCAACAGTTATCCAGAGACACAGGGACAGGCGTTGACCCGGCTCCTGCCGTACACAGATATTATCGCAGTAAGCTCATACCCGTTCACACGCTACCCTGACCCGTCGGAGATACCATCCGATTACTACGGTGCCTTCTGTGAACTGGCTCCCGACAAGCCCTTCGCAGTGGCCGAGACCGGTTTCCCATCGGACCACATACTGATCGAAGAAATCTATTTGAACCTAACCGGCAACATGGAGTGGCAGCGGGAGTACACAGACTATCTGCTGGAGAACGCCGAAAGCCTGGAGGCGGAGTTCATCGTATGGTTCGTTCCAGTGGACTATGACGGGACCTGGGAGTACTTCATGGAGGTCGGCGTCGAATCCATCTACAAGATGTGGATAGACACGGGCCTCTTCGACGAGAACGTGGAGCCAAAGCCCGCCCTCTCTTCTTGGGATGAATGGTTAAAGAAAAGGGTGGGAGACTAGAGGTCGTCCCTCAGCTTCATGAACATGGCGATGTTCGCTCCGGGATTCAAGAGGGGCTTTATGGCGCCGGTCTTCGACGTGAACAGCGTCGTGACCCCCGGTCCGTGCCCCATTGTGACACAGTCGCTGTGGGTCACGATGCCGACGCTCAAGGCGCCCCTACTGTAGATCCTGCCGTAGCTGTGGTCGGAGTCCTCGATGGCCACAAGGTCGCGGAACCTGAAGCCCCCTAGGCCGTACTCCTCGCAGGTGGTCTCGCAGAAAATGGTGATGTCGTAGTCGCCTGAGGCGACGTGGCTTATTCCCAGCTCCGAGCCTATGATGGCGGCACGGATCATGTGCCGCGTTAAATCTATCAAGCACACCTACATAGGCTTTAAATGTAGGTAGAAGTCTACTATGTAAATCCTGGCTACGCGACGAGGCTTAACGGTGAAGCTGCTAGACATAACCATACTCTCGGCGGAGGGACTGCGGGAGAGAAAGTTCAGGGTGGCCCTCAACGTTCTCGGCATCCTCGTAGGCTGCGCAGCCGTCACGGGGCTCATTTCCCTCGCCGACGGCATGAACACCCAGGTCAAGGACCAGCTCAGCGTCATCGGTGCCAACACCCTGTTCGTCGTCCCAGAGGACGCGAAGGACGCGGCCATGACTCTCAGCGCCACCCAGATAACGAGCCAAGACGGAGTCAGCTGGCGCGACCGGGAGAACATCCAGGACACCGGAGGCGTCAGAGACATCTGCGAGATCATAATGGGCGGCGGCTCGTTCACCATCAAAGGCGAGACCTACGGCGCCAAGGTGATGGGCGTGGGGGACAACTTCCAGGAGATCAACAAAGACATCAAGATGACCGATGGAAGGTTCTTCACGCGCGGCGACAAGGCAGTGGCCTTCGTGGGAAAGAACGTCGCACACCCCAAAGACGAGGAGGAGCCGATTCTGGGGGTAGGCGACAGGATAAAGCTCGCCGTCAAGGTCAGGGGAGAGCAGAAGGAGATCACCCTAAGAGTCGTCGGAGTCCTTGAGGAGCGTGGAACCATGTTTGGGTTAGATGTAGACAACGTGATAGGCATCCCATTCAGGACATACGACCAGCTCTTCGAGCAGGGAGGAAGCTGCGCCATCGTACAGGTCAACGTCCGGGAATCCGGGGACCCGGAGGAGGTAGCAAAGGACCTAGAGGACAGGCTCGGCGACGACTTCTTCGTGGTGTCGCCGAAGGCAGCCATCGAAGTACAGGAGCAGGTCACAGAGACAGTTCAGGCTGTGCTAGGCGGCATCGCGACCATCAGCCTCTTCGTAGCGGGCCTCGGCATCGTCAACACCATGGCGGTCTCGGTGAACGAAAGGACAAGGGAGATAGGGACCATGAAGGCCATAGGGGCGAACAGCGTAGACATCCTGCTCCTCTTCCTCAGCGAGGCGGCGTACACCGGCCTCATAGGCGGCTCATCCGGGTCAGCTGTGGGTTTCACCTTGGGTAAGATTGTCGGTAACTACGTAGGGCTCCCCGTGGGGCACAACTTATCTCTGGGGTTAGCGGTCGTGGGTTTCGCCTTGGTGACGAGCGTCATCTCGGGGGCGGGTCCAGCCTACCGGGCTTCCAGGATGGACCCCGTGAAGGCGTTGAGAAGCGAGTGAAGCTACCCAAGGTAGGCGCGTATCAACCTGATTATCTTCACGGGGCTGCGTTTAACGAGACCCACTAGTGTAGCCGAGACGTTGGTGCCGTTCGCCAGCGAGAGCACGTCATCGTTGGTGAGCACCTCGGACAGTGTGTTCAGGTCGTCGTCGGAAAACTTGTCCAACATTTTCACGACCTTACCGCTGTCCTTGATTCTCTTGCCCCATTGCTTGTCGAACTCGACGCGGTAGGCAGATAACCGTTTAGCTGAGACATTGCCCTCCTTAACGGCCTCGGCGGCTGTTCTCCCCGCTATCTTGCCCGCCTCGATGGCGCAGTGGATCCCCGCGCCCGTCATTGGTATGAGCTGGCCCGCGGCGTCGCCGACCAACATCAGCCCGTCGGCCACGATCTTGTCCAGGGTTCCACACACAGGGCAGATGCCTCCGTTCTTCTTCAGTATCTTTGCGTTCCTGAACCGCGGGTCTTGAGCTATGAATTCCTTGAGGTACTCTATAGGCGGCTTGGTATGCTTCCTCCGGACGCCGAGGCCTACGTTGGCTACCTCCCTGCTCTTGAGGAAGACCCACGCGTAGCCCCCCGGCGCATACTTCTCTCCTATCCAGAACTCGCTGATACCGACATCCATGTCGAGGCCTCCCAGCTGGTACTGGGCACAGGTGACGTAGTCCTTGAAATAACGGTCGAGGCCCGCGGAGCGTCTGATTATGCTCCAGTGGCCGTCGGCTCCGATGACTACCTTCGCGATGAACTCTATCTCCTCTCCCTCACGGATCGCCTTAACGCCTACGACGCGGCTACCGTCCATGATGACGCCGGTGGCCCTTGTGTTGGTCATGAGCCTCGCGCCGGCCTTCTCCGCGTTGTCAGCAAGAGCCTTGTCGAAGACCTGTCTGTCGAGGGTGTACCCGGTCCAGTCGTCGCTCGTGAGGTCCACGGTAATCCCGTTGGGTGCTATCACGCGAGCCTTGAGGGTCTGCTGCATAACGTACGGTGGCACGGCCTTTAGCCCGCCGGCCTCAATGCCCCCGACGCTGAGTCCCTCTGCACAGTACACCGGTGTGCCCGCCACGGGATGCTCCTCGATAAAAATTACGTCGACGCCGTTCTCGGCGGCTGCCCTAGCGGCCATGCTGCCGCCGGGTCCCGCTCCGACGATAAGGACGTCGCACTGAGTAGTATCCATCTTAAGACAGAATGATGCCCACGGGAGAAATATATTATCCTATCGCTCAAGGACCTTCTTGGCCGCGATCTCTATGTCCCTAGCCTTCACCGTCTTTCGGCCCGCGTGCTTGGCGTAGTCTATGGCCTCCCTGGCCACCTTCACGCCTATATCCTCCAAAGCCAGTCCAAGGGCGACTGCACTCTCCTCGCTCACCCTGTCCGCGCCCGCTCTCTTAATCAGCTTATGCATGGGCGCCACCTTAATTTCGCTTGGCATCCTGTTCCCTTCTATTTCCTCTTTTCGTTTCGAATAATATTTAATACTTGCGAACCTTTCCGCGAGGAGGGCTAAATTCTTGCTTTTTTCATTTTTTAACTCTATAAGATGCATTCTCACTATAAACGCACTTTAAACTTCCGTCAATCTTTCACAGCCATTAACCGTGTAGCAGGTTATGGGTTACATCAGTCTTAAATCGGGTTCAAATGAAACCCCCTCTGAATGGGTTTCATTGAAAAGACGCTAAAACATAGGAGTAAGCTGACCGTAGCCTCCGCCATACTGGTCTACACGGCGGCGATGTCCTGGTACACCGTCTCGAAACACAACTCCTTCACCACCTACGCGTGGGACCCCGAGACATGGCGTAATGCGAACTCGACGCTCATGGCCTTGAGAACCGACTACATACTCCTCGACATGGAGACCGACCCCCACAGCACCGCCAAGACGGCGTTCCACATAGTCGCCCGAGGCAACTACAGCCTCCTCGCCTTCTATGACAACATCTACCTCTACGAGCGGGGAAACAGGTCGACGCCCCCCCAATACGAGCCCATGTCCGCCGTCTTCGGCCCCAGGGACCTCATACTCATGAACGCCGAGATCGTGGGGGAGCCAACCTCCAGCGCCGGGGAGGCCATCCGGTACGTATACATGTCCAGGAAAACCCGCACCGTCTGGTACGGCCCCTACGAGATAGCGCCGGAGGGAAACTACACCGCGGTCTACAGGCTCAAGACCATCAACCACACCGAGACCGGGGTGATACTCCTCGACGCTAGGAGCATTGGGGAGACCCTCGACAACACGACCGTGGACGCGAGCCGCCTCCCCGAGGAAGGCGAGTGGCACGAAGTACCCCTCGAGTTCAGCCTAGAGACGGTGTCCACGGACCTCGAGCTCAGG
>JAEHCT010000132.1 GCA_020697635.1 Candidatus Bathyarchaeota archaeon | reverse complement strand
GGACGAGCCGGAGAAGCTGCCTGAGAAAGACCTGAAGCTGGAGGCTCTGGAGCCTGTGCTACGAGGGGAGATCCCCATGAGGGTCCACGCACACCGTGCGGACGACGTCGTGACGGCCATCCGCATATGCGAGGAGTTCGGCATTGAGATGAGCTGGGAGCACGCCACCGAGGGACACAGGGTCGCCGAGTACGTCGCCGAGAAGGGCATCCCCGCGGTATGGGGGCCCGGCTTGAACTGGCGGAGCAAGTGGGAGACCAGGGAGCGCAGCTTCGAGACCCTCAAGAAGCTGTACGACGCCGGCGTCAAGATAGCCATACAGACCGACGCGGACAACGGCAAGATAATGTTCCTGCCTATCCAAGCGGCGCTGGCGGTGCGCGACGGGCTGCCCGAGGACGAGGCGTTGAAGGCCATAACCATAAACCCAGCCGAGATCCTCGGCGTCGCCGACCGTGTCGGCAGCATCGAGACGGGGAAAGACGCGGACATACGCGTCACCGACGGAGAACCGTTGGACGCCCGGAGCCGCGTAACCATGGTCCTGATAGACGGTGAGATAGTCTTCTCCCGTTAACCTTTTTTAGTCTGTGAAGCCATCAATCCACTCGGGGTCGTCCGGCGGGTCCTCCGCCAGCTTCTCTCTCCAAGCCTCGTCTGTGAGCCGCTGGCTCATGGGCTGCTTGAACTCGTAGTAGCTGAACACCGGGCCCGCGCCGAGGACCACCGAGCCGTCTGGCTGCCTGTACGCCACGACGATGAGCCTCACGTACCCCGTGGCCTCCTCCAGCACCTGGTTCGTGTTCGTGTCGGTGTGCACGTCTGCCACGAGGGTCGTCTTCTTCGCCTTGGACTCGACCCCCGCAAGCACGTCGTCCAGCTCGTCCGCGAAGTCCCGTATGAAGTCGCAGTCGCCCTGCGTCAGCAGCTCGTTCAGCAGCTCCTTCTCCGATATCTGGATGAGCCTGGAGATTATTTCCTCCAGTGATGACAGCCTATTTGCTGATGTCTCGTCGAGGACGCCGTAGCTGGTGAGCCCCCTCCGGGTCATTTTGGTTAGGTCCAGTAGCCTCGCGTAGAACTCGGGCACCGGCTCGACGTAGCCCTCGACCGGCGGCAGAATCATTGCGCCGGCTAGCACAACGCTGTAGCTCTGCTTAGCATACAGTATGGTGTCGTGCCGGAGTTCGGCCCATGACGCCAGAGCCGTGGTCAGCTGCTTGTCGGTCCACGCCTCCGTCTGCATAAAGGTCGGGTATCCCTCGCCGTATTCCTCCAGCAGCGGCTTCAGCGTGTACAGCCAGGACCAGTACAGGTTCCTACCCCAGTCGTCTGCGGTGAAGTTGTCAAACTGCTCCTTCAACACGTCGAACTGGGCATCATAGTTCTCGTAGTTGGAGTCCTTGAGCTCGTCCAGTATCTCCCTCGCACGGGACGAACCCAGTACCGCCATGACGTCCAGCCCGCGTGGGAACCCCCGGGTCGGGCCTAGAGGCGTGTTGACCCAGGTGAACGGCTGCTCGGGGCCGAGCGGGCTGTGCACCCTGGGAACAACAAGCTCCTGGAAGATGTACGAGTCTGGGACGAACCTCTGCCCCATGAGCCTGAAACCCATGGTGGCCTCAAGCACCTCGTCCAGCCTGTCCGGCGTAATCGGCGGGAACAGCATGGCGTTGCCTGTGCCGCCGTAGATGGCGGGAGGGTTATGCTCCGCCAGCCTCAGCTTTAGCCCCAGGAGCCTGTCGTCGTCCAGCTGCCCGGGGTCTATTGTGCCTGCGAAAACGCTCTGCAGGGCGTCGAGGTACTCGTAGGGCCCCAGGTCGTCCGAGACGCCGACGTAGAACGACGTGACCTCGTAGACCCTGTTCCAACGGGTCCATAGGTTCGTGTCCCCTGTGAGCGCCGCCGTCAACAGGCACGCCTGTAGGGTCTGGACCTCGGCGTCGTACTCGGATATGAAGGCGGTGCAAGGAGGCATAATGTAGCACGTCTCTCCCTCTTTGATGTTCGGGTCTCCCTTCAGCAACATGGACATCCTGCCGTACCACATCACCGCCTTGAAGTAGTTCCTCAGCTTCTCGGACCGCGTATAATGGCCCCGGGGGACGTACTGCGAGTAGTCCTCCCTATAGAGGAATATCCCAGACTCGGAGAAGCCGGTGGCTTCCTCGATGTCGGCTAGCTCAGCCTCGACCATGTCCTTCACGAAGGCGTCGGGGGTGAAGCCGTACCTCGTCAGGTCCTCCTCGTAGAAGCTGCCGCTGTCGTAGCTGTAGGCGTCCTCCATCTCGGATATCTGGTCCTCGCCGGGCTTCAGCAGGCATAGGCCGACGGCGAGGTACGCCGCGTTCCTCCTGTGCGCCTCCCTGACCTTTCCCTCTGTTAGATTGTACTGCTCCGCCGAGTAGTCATATAGAGCCCTACTGATGTTCCAGATGTCCCCGTAGAACGTCGCCTCCTCTATCCTCCGGAGGGTCTCGTCGAACTGTATGTGGTAGAGGTGCAGCAGGGAGTCGGAGGTGATGAAGATCGGGATGTCCTTGTCTCTCAGTTCCTCGTATACCGGCTGGATGTGCTCTTCGTCGCCGTTGAACGGGTTATCGATGACCACGAACCCGTTCGAGAGTAGCAGCTGCTCTGCCCTGTCGCTCAGAGGCACTGACGACGTGAAGTGCCCGTAGTTTGTGATGCCAGCCGAGTCGAGGGGCAGCGAGTACTGGAGGGCACCCGCCGTTCCGCCCCAGCTCGTCGGCGTCAACTCGAAGCCGTCCGTCTCAACCGAGTCGGAGATCACCGTTGAGGGGCTTCTCTGCTTCTCCAGTTCACGCCTAAGCCTGTACCCGAGGACGGCCACATCGCTGCTCAGGGCGTCGTTCAGGTCTTCCAGCTCCTCCACAGACTCCTCTAGCTCACTCACCGTACCCAGAAGCTCGTCGATCTGCCTGAGGTAGACCTGGGTCTCGTCCCCTTGGCTCGCCTGCGAGGTCTCGTGAATCCTGTATCCGATGAATCCGCCGCCGAGGCCCGACACCACCACCGCGGCGATTAACAGCAGCGCCTTCGGGTACTTGCCTTCCATGGGTACCAAGAAGTCCATTGTTGATATAAAACTACATTTTAGAACGGCCCTGAGCCGGGGAGGCAGATTCCATGTTCATGTCCAAAGATTCAGAAAATGCTTCCACGTGAAACGCTCAGGGAGGCGTTTAGCCTTCCTTCATGTAAGCCCTGACTATGACGATGTCCGTGACGGGCCAGTCACTCATCACACCGTAGGGCGTAGCCTTGCCGCTGGTCGACGCCGACTCGATGGCGTCCACCACGTCCAAGCCCTCAACCACCTTGCCGAAGACGGCGTACCCGTACCCATCCGGATTCGGATAATCAAGACCCTGGTTGTCCACAGTGTTGATGAAGAACTGGCTTGTCGCCGAGTCCGGGTCAGATGTCCTAGCCATGGCTATGGCGCCTCGCTCGTTCTTCAGGCCGTTCCTAGCCTCGTTTCTTATGGGGTCGTTGCCTTCCCTCCTCGTCCCGTCTGGCTGGAAGCCTCCCCCCTGTATCATGAAGCCCTCTATCACCCTATGGAAGACGAGCCCGTCGAAGAACCCCTCCTCGACGTATGTGACGAAGTTCTCCACGGTTACGGGGGCCTTGTCCCCATCGAGCTCGATCTCTATGACTCCCAGGCTTGTCTCTAGTACAGCTATCTCCTTCACCTCTGGTTTCCTTAACAACGTGTCAACCGCCATTAAAATGATTGAGCTACTAAACAGGAACAGCACGACCACAGTCATGGCCGTCCTCCGGTTGAGCTTCATGGGTAGTTGAGGTAAGCGCACCACTTAAAAGAATTATTTAACAAACGAGCCTAGCTGATGGCCCCAAGCAGGTCTGCCTTCGTGATGATGCCCACGATCTCGCCCTTCCTCTGCACCAACACCGCCGGGTAGTACTTGAGCAGGCTAGAAAGGAGGCTGAGGGGCGCGTCATCTGAGACCTGTGGGAACGACTCCTCCATTACTTCCCTGACCGGCCTCATCCCCGGCGGCTTGTCGTCGTCGGGGTAGAGAACCTGATCCAAGAGGATCCTCTCCGATATTCCGCCCACGGGTTTACCTTCCGCGGTCACGGGGAGCTGGCTGAACCCGTGTTTCCTCATGGCCTCGACGGCCTCATGGATGTAGGTGTCGGCCTCGACGCTCACGACCTCCTTAGTCATAATCTCCCCGGCGGACACCTCCTTCCTGCGCTCAACACGGTCCAGGGCCTCGAAGATGGATTTCACCTTAAGGTAGCTGGGCTCGATCTTGCCGGCCTCAAGCTTAGCGATGTAGCTCTGGCTGACCCCCGCCATGTCCGCTAGCTGGTTCTGGGTTAGGCCGAGCTTCCGTCTCCTGTTGGGTATTATGTCTATAGCGGGAAGCATGGCTATTGGAGGCGCCGCCATCACATATATTCTTTTCGTCATTTTTTATGGTAAATATTATTCGTAGTGAATGGAAGACAGGGTGGAGTCTTATTCATACAGGAATACGACAGCCAAGAAATCATAAATACAAGAATAACGTGCCGTATGTCACCGATTACAGGAGCGAACCAAATCTCTTGTTTAAATTAGATGACTGGGGAACATTCGAGGGCATAGGCAAAGGCTACGCCTTCAAACAGGATGGAAGATT
>JAEHCT010000131.1 GCA_020697635.1 Candidatus Bathyarchaeota archaeon | reverse complement strand
TCGACGCTGCACATCTCGGAACCCGGCTTCAGGCCCTGCTCCTCGATGTACTCGTAAAGCTTCTCATAGTAATGCTCCACGGGGTTCATGGTTCCTATGAACACCAGGAAGGCCATCTTGATCTCGGGCATCATCTTGGTGTCCACGCCCTCCACATCCCTGTCGACGGGGATCATCACCTCCCGCCTGCACTCGGGCTCGCCTTTGGTGTCGTAGAAGAGAACCATCGTCGGGTCCTTGGGCCGTGCCCCCTTCATGTAGAGCTCGCTGTTGAGCTTGGCGCACTCGACGACCTCGTCCTCCCAGGGCTTCAGCATCCTATACGCCACCAGCTCCCTGATGGTCGTCTTTACCCCGATTTTATCGATCATTCTGAACCCTATCAATTACGGCGGCTAATAATGATTGTCAGTAAAGCTTGATGGGCTTCTCGAGTCTACTGAGCAGAACTATGTTGCTCCGCCTGTGTTCATCGACTATGTCGTAGCTTGACGCGGCGGCGAGCTCCTCCGCGAACCTCTGGACGTCCTTGAACCAGGCCATCTCGTCGTAGCCGAACCTTTCTCTGGCCGCCCCGACGCTCATCGCGGCTTTCGGCTCCATGTACGTGGCGTTGGCCCGCTCGGCGAGCCTCGCGTAGCCTTCTGGGTTATGCATGTTCAGCTTCGGGATCAGTGTGTGGCGGAGCACCGTGGGGCAGCTGAAGCTATCGAGCAGCACAAGGGTTTCCATCACCCTGCCCCACAGGACAGAAGAGGTCGGTCTACACGTTCTCCTGTAAGTCTCCTCGTCGGGGGCGCAGAGGCTGACGTAGAGCTGTGTCGGTTCTACCCCGAGGCTGCCCAACACGTCGGGCCTCGTGCCGTTGGTGACTATGAAGACCGACTTGAACCCTCTATCGTAGAACGCTTCAACGAGTTCACCCAGCCGCGGGTAAAGCGTGGGCTCCCCTTCCAGGCTGATAGCGGCGTGGACCGGGGTCTTCGCCTCACGCAGCATCTCCTCCCCCACGTTTGGGTTGCCGCCGAAGCCGCTCAGCGCCCTACGGTTCTCCCTTAGGCATCCCTCGATTATGGTCTCCGGGTCCTCGGGGTCCTGTATGGGCTGTGTCTGGTCCCACGAGACTCCCAGCGTCTCGGGGGTGGCTCTCCAGCAGAAGAGGCAGCTCTGAGAACAGTGGCCGAGGCTCGGCGTCATCTGGAGGCAGCGGTGGGTGGATATCCCGTAGAACTTGTTCTTGTAGCAGTTCTCCGCTCCCCCGGTGTTTAGACTGCGCCTCTGCCAGTGGCAAGTCTTCACGGCGCTGTGGGTACCCACAAGCCCGTACTTCTGTTTACGGTAGGACGCCCTGAACTCCTCGGGGAGGCTCATCGTGGATGGAAAAGACGTAGGGGCATAATAATAATGAAACTATGGTGAGGCACCTTGGGCCCTTGGAAAGGTCTTAACGCGCTGGTATGGAAGGAGTTTGGCTAGTAGCCGTAGATGGCGCCGAACTTGGAGTCCAGGTAGTCGATGAATGGCTTTACCACAAGCCCCTTCCCTGTGACCTCCTTCACAAGGTCCTCGGGGTCGTAGAGGTTGCCGTAACCATAGACGTTGTCGGTGAGCCATCGCTTGGTCTCCTTGAAGCTGCCTGCCTGTATCTGTTCCCGCCAGCCGGGTAGATCTTTGTCGAGCTTGGTGAGCCATACTCCGTCGTAGATGTTGCCCAGCGCGTAGCTGGGGAAGTACCCGAAGCTGCCGCCGGCCCAGTGGGTGTCCTGCATCACGCCCTCGCTGTCGTTCTCAATCTCGACGCCCAGGTAGTCCATGTACTTCTGGTTCCATGCATGGGGCAGTTCGTCAATGCTCAGCTTACCGTTGAACAGGTCCCGCTCTATCTCGAACCTTATGATTATGTGGAGCCCGTAGGTGACCTCGTCCGCCTCGATCCTGATCTTGCTGGGGGTCACGTAGTTGACGGCGCGCAGCATCTGCTCGTATGACACGTCCTTGAACGTCTCGCCGGTGATTTTCTTCATGAAAGGCATGTAGTACATCCAGAACTCGGGGCTCTTCCCCACCATGTTCTCGATGAACCTGCTCATGGACTCGTGGATGCCGTAGCTTGCGCCGCTGCCGACGGGCTGGTACATCCAGTCCATGGGTAGCCCCTGCCCGTAGAGGGCGTGGCCGCCCTCGTGGAGTATGCTGAATATGCTTGACTCGAACCTGTCCTCGTGGTAGTTTGTGGTGATCCTGACGTCCGTGTAGTAGCCCGTGGTGAACGGGTGCTCGGTGGTGTCGATCCTGCCTCCGGACTTGTCCGACTTTATGTCGTACTCGATGAAGTCGGCGATGCTCTCCCCTATCTTGATCTGGGTCTCCTCCGTTACGGGGCGCTTCAGGAACTCGACGTCGGGCTTCCCCTGCGCTATAACCTTGTCCATGACCCCCCTGAGCCCCTTCTTCATCTCGTCGAAGATCCTGGTAATGTTGTCCGCCGTCATCTTGGGCTCATAGCTGTCTATCAAGGCGTCGTAGGGGGTCTTTGCCCCCTTGACCTCCATGAGTATCTCCGCCTCACGGTCCTTCAGCGCCTTCATCTTCTCGAGCTCGGGCTTGAACATCCCCCAGTCCTTGGCCGCCTTCGCCTTCTTCCACACGTTGACGCCGACAGTGGACTGCTTAGCTAGCTCGACGACGAGCTCCTCGGGTATCTTGGTGGCCTCGTCGTACGCCTTCCTCGCGAGGTAGACGTTCCGCTTCTCTAATTGGCTCAGGGAGCCGTAGTCCTTGTGCTCCTCGATGGCGTCCAGCGTCTTCCCATTCTCGGGGTCGGTGAGCATCTGGTGCCCAATCTTCTGGAGCATAGCGAGCTGCTGGCTCTTCAGCTCCACGGCCCGGGGCGGCATCTTGGTCTCCATGTCCCAGTAGAGTATGGAGGCCGCAGAACCCAGAACGGCCATCTCCTTCGACTTCTCCAGCAGCTTGTCGTACTGCTTCTTCAAGTCATCCGTCATCACAATCAACAAGTAATGTGTCGCCGGTGGAGGGCATATATGTTTCTAAAACTTGTATCAAATTATCTGAGTCAGTTAACGTGACAAAAAAGCCTAGAACATGGGCGGCGTGAACACGTCGTAGACGACTAGCGCCTCCTCGACGTCGAATGTTCTATGCCTCAGCCCCTTCGGCACCACCACGAAGACCCCCGTCCGCAGCGGGAACACGCCCCTATCTTCCACCCACATCGTCGCCCTCCTCTCAGAACGTATATGACGTCCGTCTCCTCCTCATGGACATGTTCCTAGATCTCCGAGCCGGCAGGGCACCTGACTACGAAGCAGGTCAGGTCTCCGCCGTCCTATTGACGTGAGTAAAGCACACGCATATTGACGCTCTTTAGGAAGGTGAGGAGATTCAGGTACGTCGCCGAGGCTTCACACTCTGGTCATGGAAGATAGTTGTGCGTGGCGCTGGAAGAGGTTTATTCCAGCATCTTCTCGACGCTGCCCCTGATTAGCCTTCGCCGTCGCTGATGCTTTCCTAGGAACCTGTTCACTGCCTCGGCTAGCCGCGCCTTGCACTCACGGCAGTCGATGTTTCCTTCGAGGCAGTCTACATAAAACTCGTGGGTCTCATCGTCGTTCTCTGTGAGCAGTAGGTTTCTATACTGATACATGGGGCATCGGGCGGGGTGGTCACCCGTATCGGCCTCCTCTATCTTCCGTTCCACTAGCTCGGGCACGTCGGTGGTGTAGATCGCTGTTAGGGGCTGGGACGACGACGTCTTCGCGTCCCCCGTCAACCCTGGAAGCATCCTGCCGTGTACCTGAGCCGGCTTCGGGTACCCCAGCTTACGTGCGACGTCCCTAGTGATCCTCCAGTACGTGTCCTGTTCGATCTCCGCGGGCACCAGGCAGGGGACCGGCTCCCCATCCCGCTCCGACGCTAGGAAGCAGGGAGCCGCCTGCATCGTGGGGAAGAACATCATCCCTAGGCTGGGGTCGTCGCCGAACCCGAACACCGTCCTCACCGTGGAGTAGGTGATGTCTCTGGCTATCTTCAGGGCCAGCGGGTATAGCTTCGCTGCGTGCCTTACGTTGACTATGAACTCGGTCTTCTCTGGGTCGAACCCCAGCGCCATGACGTCCAACGCGTTCTCCAGCACCCAGTGGCCCGCAGCCTCCTCGTCGATACCGTCCCTGATGAGCATCCTCTCGTCGTCGGTGAACTGGAAGATCAGCTGTGAACCGAAGGCCTCCTGCAGGTGCCTCGTGAACGTCCATGGGACTAGGTGCCCAAGGTGCACTGGTCCTGAGGGGCCTCTGCCAGTGTACAGGACGAACCTTCCGCCGCCCTCGTAGTGGTCGAGTACGGTGTCCAGGTCCCTATGACTGTAGAACACGCCCCTCCGGAGCATGTAGTGGAGCCTACCCGTGTGCTGCCGGACCCTCTCCAGAAGCTCGGGGGTTATGGGCTCGGTGCCGAACCGTTCCATGAGCCCGTCGTAGTCGATCTCCCCGTTTACCTCCCAAGGGGTGACGGCCGGGGCTTCCTTACCTGCCACAATAGAGCGTCGTCACCTCACTCCACAGGCTTGATGAGGAAGTCGTTCAGGACGTCCTTGGCCTTCTCCCGTTTCGCCTGGAAGTCCACGAGGAACGCCTTCACCCGTTCCGCAAGCTGCTTCTTACACTCCCCGCAGATGAGGGAGCCCGACTTG
>JAEHCT010000130.1 GCA_020697635.1 Candidatus Bathyarchaeota archaeon | reverse complement strand
CGGCCCAGACATACACCTCAGCGTCCGGATGGATGAGCTAGACGAGTATTTCCTGGACCTAGAAAGGGCACAGGACGACACCAACGTCGTTCTACGGGCTGGCCTGGAGATCGATTACTTCCCCGGCGAGGAGAAAAGGCTTGAGAAGATCATCGACGAGCATCCCCTCGACTATTGCCTCGGGAGCGTCCACTACCTTAACGGCGTCGACATAGGGTCACGGGGTGGGACGAGTAGCTTCTTCGGGGGCAGGCCGCTGCATGAGGCTGCGGACGAGTACTTCATGGTCTGGAAGATGGCGGCGGGGAGCGGGCTCTTCGACGTCCTCGCACACCCCGACTACTGGAGAAAGCACCTGCAAACGGTGCGGAGCGAGCCAGCCACCATAGAGGAGTACGGATCAGTCTACCAGGAGGCTCTCCGTGTCCTCGCAAAGGAAGGCGTGGGCATAGAGGTGAACACCTCTTCGACCAAGGTCGGGCTCACGGAGTTCTACCCCGTGCAAGGCTTCCTACGGGCCGCGTACGAGTCGGGGGTGACGACCGTCACGGTGGGTAGCGACGCCCACACGCCTTCGAAGCTCGGCTACCGTCTAGACGAAGCCGCAGCCAGCCTGAGACGGGTGGGCTACGAATCCATCTCGACGTTCAAGGGACGCAGAAACCAGGCGCATCAGATAGACAGGCTTAACCCCAGAGTTCTTTAGCCTAGAAACTCAGGTACCACTCGATCACCTTGTCAGATAGACTGAGCAGGATGATAGAGGGCTTCGACCTAGTGTCCTACCACGCCGGGATCAACATGGCTTTCGCCGAGGTGGTGGGCACCGGCTGCAAACGCCTCGCGTTGAGCTCACCGTACGACCCGGAGCTGGCTGAGAAGATGATGGAGCCTACACGGGTCGCGGCGAAGACCTACGGCGTGGAGCTCATGGTGGAGACCGATCTGCTGAAGTCGAAGTTGTTCCCCGAGGACATCGCCGAAGGCAAATCCGTGATAATGATAGCCCAGAGCAGTGGGGTGCTGGACGAGTACAAGAGGCTCAAGGATTTGAAGAGGGAGAGCGCAGCGAAGGGGCACCCGGAGGAGATGGAGCTCGAAATAGCGAGAACCTTCGGGCGCCTCCTGAGCTACAGCGAGGAGAAGATAGAGGCGCTCATAGAGATGAACGGCTAGGGGCTAGGCCTGACGCCTAGGGTGAGGTCGATGTCGATTATGTCCCTGTCCCGTATAACGGTCAGCGTTAGGACGTCGCCCGGCTTCTTGTACCTGGAAACATAGAATATTAGGTCGTAGAAGCTGTTCATCGTATGGCCGTCGGCGCCGATGATGACGTCGCCGCCTATCTTCACCAGTGTCCCGTCGATGGTGGCCTGTGTGTCCCCTCCACGGAGCCCCGAGTCCTCGGCCGGCCCTCCCTCGCTCAGCTCTATTATCAGCGTGCCTCGGGTGTCACTGTCGAGGGTCATGGCCTCGGCTACGTCTGGGGTCATCTCCCGGCCTACTATGCCTATCCAGGGGTGATGGTAGGTGCCGGTCTCGATGAGGCTGTCGATCTCGCGTTGAATGGTGTCGCTTGGGACGGCGAAGCCTATGCCGCTGAACTGCCCTGTGTCGCTCAGTATCCACGTGTTTATCCCGATGACCTCCCCTTGCAGGTTTAGAAGGGGGCCGCCGCTGTTACCCGGGTTTATCGCGGCATCCGTCTGGATGACGTCGACTATCACGTAGTTGCCTGGGGCGGAGGCCTGCCTCCCAACGGCGCTCACGATGCCTAGGGTCATGGTGTTGGCGAGTCCGAACGGGTTCCCTATGGCGACCACGGTCTCCCCTACGAGCAGTTCCGACGAGTCGCCCAGTTTGACTGGTTCGAGCCGTTCAGGGGGCAGGTCAACCTGTATCACGGCCATGTCGCTGTAGGGGTCTCTACCCACGAGCTCGGCCTCCGCGATTGATCCGTCGAGGAAGGTAACGTCGATGCTTGTAGCGTCCTCGACGACATGGTTGTTTGTTATTATCTTGCCTTCCTTGTCGTAGACGAAGCCGCTGCCGGTGCCTGCCCCCGAGGGGGTCCGGACGCTTATCAGGACCACGCTGTTCCTGGTGCGGTTGTATAGCTGGGTCAGGATCAGATCGTCGGTGTCCGAAGGCAGCCCCCCGATCCTTATCTCCTCTTTGAGGCTGTCTATCTCGGACTGCGCGCTGGAGAGCTGGAACCTGAGGCTGTCCAGCTCAGCGTTCAGTGCGTCGACGTCGCTGGCGCTGCCGGGCGGCCTGAAGTACGTGAAGTAGCTCAGCACCCCCACGTTCATGATCATAAACACTATGACTATGACCCAGAGCCAGTTCTCCCTGCCCTGTGATCTACCCCTAGACCCGTAGAACCATTCGTCGCTCAAGACTATCAACCCCCAAAAAGGAAGTGCAAGATATAATTCTTTACGATTAAATTCTTTTACGATAAAAATTGGCTGCAGAACTCAAACTTACGATTTCTTTAAACCTGATTACTGTGTAGACACGGTCCCTGACGAGTTGAGGTTCAATTTGTACAATAAACATATAATCAATTCAAAGATGTGTTTGCGGGAGGGCCCACACGGGTCTACTAGTAGAATTATGGTCATAATCCATAATTTTATCCAAACAGTACGTCTAGGGTTAAGAAATGGTCAATGCGTCCCGTGAATTCCAAGTTTTCGTTAAACCAGTTGGCGCCCTCTGCAACCTGGATTGCCACTACTGCTACTACCTGAAGAAGGAACACCTCTATCCAGAGGGCGAGACGTTTCAAATGACCGACGAGACCCTGGAGGACTACATCGTCCAGCACATCGACGCTTCCCCGGAAGCAGTGATCAGGTTTTCCTGGCACGGCGGGGAACCGACCGTCCTAGGCTTGGACTACTTTCGCAGGGTTGTGGCGTTGCAGCGCAAGCATCGGCCCCAAGACAGGAGCATCGTCAATGGTATTCAAACCAACGGAACCCTCCTCGATGAGGAGTGGTGCCGCTTTTTCGCCAGAGAGGGTTTTGCTGTTGGGCTTAGCCTAGACGGCCCCCCGGAGATGCATGACTTATATCGCGTCACCAAGGACCAGAAACCGACTCATGACCGGACGATGCGGGGGTATGAACTCCTACAGAAGCATGGAGTTTACACAGATATCTTGTGTGTGGTGAACGCACATAACGTACAGTTCCCTCTCCAGGTCTACCGGTTCTTCAAGCAGATTAACGCTCAATACATAACCTTTCTGCCTCTGGTCGAGCCTGACGGCGAAGGCGGCGTAAGCCAAATCAGCGTGTCGGCTGAGGCCTGGGGGGAGTTCCTTTGCACCGTCTTCGACGAGTGGACGGACAGGGACATAGGGCGGGTTAAGATTCAGATATTCGAGGAGGCCGCCAGGACAGCGTTCAACCAAGAGCATTCGCTCTGCATATTCCGGCCGACCTGCGGTGATATCCCTGTCGTCGAACACAACGGAGACTTCTATTCATGTGACCACTTCGTCGACGTCGAACATTGTCTCGGGAACATCAAAGAGACGCCTCTAGTCGAGCTGCTCGAGAGTCCAGTGCAGAGAGCGTTCGGGCGAGCCAAACTGGAGGCTTTACCGCGCTACTGCCAAGAATGCTGCGTCAGGGCTATGTGTAACGGCGAGTGTCCCAAGAACCGCTTCATATTGACGCCGGATGGAGAAACAGGGCTGAACTACCTATGCGCGGGCTACCGGCGCTTTTTCACCCATTGTCAACCCTTTGTTTCAGGGGTAGCCGCCCTGTGGAGGCGGCAGAGCCTCGAAGGTGCGGATTGACGGCGTTCAGGTCTTCAGCTTATCTTTGAAGAAGGCTATCGTCCGTTCCCAGGCGAGCCTGGCCGCCTCCTCGTGATACCGTGAGCCTGTGTCGTTGAAGAAGGCATGCCCGGCGCCTTCGTACATGTGTATCTTGTAATCAACGGACGCTTCCTTTAGAGCCGCCTCGAACGCCGGGATGCCCACGTTGATGCGCTCGTCGTCACCGGCATAATGCATGAGTAAAGATGCCTTTATCTTGGGGACGTCTTCGGAGGCAGGCTGCCTGCCGTAGAAAGGAACCGCCGCCTGTACATCTGGAGAGTTGACTGCGATCTGGTTCGTCACTCCTCCGCCCCAGCAGAAGCCCGTGACCCCCACCTTCCCCGTCGACTGGGGGTGCGTCTTCAGGTACTCTACTGCGGCAACAAAATTCTTCGTTGTCTCCTGGCCGTCAAGCTCTCGCATAAGCGACCGGGCCTCATCGTCGTCATCTGGGGTTCCCCCTAAAGGCGATAAAGCGTTTGGGGCAACGGCTAAGAATCCCTCCAACGCGACGCGCCTGGCAACTTCCTCGGTGTGAGGATTGAGGCCTCTGTTTTCATGGATTACGATAACACCCGGTAGCTTTTCAGACCCTTTTGGCCTAGCAAAGTGTGCAAGAACATCGCCTGTTTCACCGGGATACTTAATATTCTCCACATACAGGCGAGGATCTTCCTCTGGAACATGTGCGCACATCTATAACCCTTCCTCCTAAGAACAGGCAAACAATAATCTTATATCTATTTTCTTATTCACGCAGACGCAATTCTTTCGGATTTCCTTATTCATAGCAATTCCAAAGTAGCAATTCCGCTTCTAAGCATTTATCTATAATTTTATGGGGTTTAACCAACTCTCTGATTATTTCCTTATCC
>JAEHCT010000129.1 GCA_020697635.1 Candidatus Bathyarchaeota archaeon | reverse complement strand
AGCGGCTCATCAAGATAAAACGAGAGAACGAGAGCTTCAGCGACCTCTTCATGAGGCTCAGCGAGGAGGAGAACGCCCTCATGTTGCTGGAGAGGCTGCGGGGAAGCATCGACCTGCCCGAGGCCGACGAGCTAATCGAAGAAATCTACGAGAAGAGAGTCGAGCGCAGATATGCTAGTCCTTGACAGCGATATACTCATAGAGCTACTCAGGAAGGGCAGCCACCGCGGAGATGAAGCGTTAGAGACCCTCAAAGCCCTCGACGACGACATCGTGACCACAGCCATCAACGTCCACGAGGTCATGTATGGTCTCGAAAAGCACGGCAAACACGCCCCAGACCTCATGCGGATACGAGCCCTCCCCTACACGAGGAAGGAAGCGGCTCTCTCGGCCAACCTGGAGCTCCACGCGGAGCGCATAGGCACGCCCTCCGGCAGAACCGACGCCATGATCGCGGCGATCGCCATGAACAACAACGCGAAGCTATACACCTTCAATAAACGCCACTTCCAGGCGTTCACTGAGCAGGGGCTCAAACTACTCTAGAAGCCAACAAACCCTCGTGGAAGGCGGAGCCAGAGGTCGCTGCAGTCTTCTCTAGACCCCTTATAGCTAGTAACCGGCCATAAACCCCCAAAAAAACGTTTATATCCAGTACAACTAAAAAGAAACTCTCATCCCTAAGACGCATCCACATCTCCTAAATAACCCCAGACGAAGAACAAGCCATGTCAGGGGCCGCCCCCCAAGAAGACGCCAAAGTCATGAAAGTAAAGAAATCCGAGCCCAGAGACGGTGCCCTAAGCTTGGGAGATTACCTCACCACCGAGCCCCGGACACGCCTCACCGCGGCCCAGCAGCTCAGGGAAGCCCGCAGAAAATTCCTCAGAGACAACAGGTAGCTATTTGCGGACCCTCACCACACGGCTCCCGTTGGCCCGCACGAGCTCAAACGGCGACATACGCACCAACGCGCAGTCCGAGCCACCCCCTAGGTACACCAACTCCTTCTCCATCACCCTTGGGTCCACGAGGTAGGTGGCTTCGAACCCGAAGCCGGGGGTGCCCCCCACAGGGAACCCGGTGAGCCCCAGCACCTCGCCGGGGGCCGCCACTCTTGGCCTCCCAGTCCCCAGCGCCTTAGCCACCCGGCTTGTGCTCGCCCTGTCCTCCCCCTTCACTATGGCCACGATGACGCCGCTGTCCACTCCCACCATGCAGATGCTCTTTATGAAGTCCTCAGGCTCCGCACCCACCGTCTCAGCCGCATCAGCCACGCTGTGGCAGCTACTCTCGAAGGAGAGGTGCTCGGCCTTGACGCCCCGCTCCGCTATGATCCTCTTCAGCTTCTCCTCGTACTCCCGCATAGCGAAAAGATACGCGGAACACCGTTAAACCGTTTACGCACCCCTGAAAAACGCTTACATTAAACGCCGTTATAAAAGACGGCGTCCTCTAGGCGGAGAAAAGCAGGATCACGTAGAGGCAAGCGCCTCTACCACGGCGTCCCCGAACTCCACCGTCGAGCTATTGCCGCCGAGGTCAGGCGTCCTCACCCTCCTCGCCTCCAACACCCTGTCCACGGCGGCGTCGATTCCCCTCCACGCGTCTTTCAGCCGCTTGTCGCCTCGTTTGTCGCCGAGCCAGTTGAGCATCATCCCCACGGACAGTATCATCGAGGTGGGGTTCGCTACGCCCCGTCCGGCTATGTCGGGCGCCGAGCCGTGGGTGGGCTCCGCGTAGCAGTGCCTGTCCCCGGCGTTGATGCTCCCCGCCAACCCCATGCTTCCCTGGATTGCGCCGCTCATGTCCGACATGATGTCCCCGTACTGGTTAGGCATCACCGCCACGTCGTAGTAGCCCGGCCTCATTATGGCCCAGTAGCTCCACGCGTCTATCCACGCGTAGTCCGTCTCCACGTCGGGGTACCTCGGCTCCAGCTCCTCGCAAACCTCCTTGAACAGGTTGTCCCCCCTGCAGATGCCCCACTTGGCGGCGCAGGTGAGACGCCTCTTGCCGTCGACCGGGGCGCCGGCCCTTCCCTTGTAGTCGCCCGACCTCGCCAGCTCGTACCCGTATCTGATGATCCTTTCGCAGCCCTTCCGGGTCTGGATGTAGTTGTCGACCGCCAGCTCCGTCTCGCCGCCCCGGCTCAGCTGCCCTCCGGCCCTCACGTACATGTGCTCCGTGTTCTCCCTGAGCACCAGGTAGTCGATGTCCCCCTGCTCCCTGCCGACGAGCACGCTGTCCACGCCGGGCCTGAGCCGGCAGGGGCGAATATTGGCGTAGACGTCCATGTCCAGCCTCTGGTTTATAGGCAGATAGGGCCCCGGCAGCCTGTTCAGGTACTCGGGGAGACCCACGGGCCCCTTAAACCAGCAGTCGGCCTCGAAGAGCAGCTCCCTAGTCACCATCGGGTCCCACCCCTCCATCATGTCGTGGTCGGCGTAGTACTTGGCGCCGAACTCGTAGGGCCCGATGACCTCCAGGTCGAAGCCATACACCTCCTGGACCGCCTCGAGAAGCTTCAACGCCTCTGGCACGATCTCATGCGCTATGCCGTCCCCGACTAGCGCCAGAACCTTGTATCGTCTAGACAAACAAGCACCTAGAGAGAATCCACCGCATAGCACAAAAAATCATCGAGGCTAGAAGGGAACCCATCTGCGCACCCGGTCCATGTACTCCAGGTAATCCCCACCGAGTGCCTCCACGAGCTCCAGTTCCTCGTACGCAGCGAACCTGTCGTACGCGTAGAAGAACGCGGGCAACAGGGCCAGGGAGGCTAATGAGAGCGTCGCCGCAGCCAGCCCAAGATACACCAGCAGTATCCCCAGGTACATGGGGTGCCTTACCACTGCGTAGACGCCCCAGTCCACCAGCCCCGGCGCTTCGGCGTCGATCACCAGCTCATGAGACTCGCCGACGAGGTACCCGCCGAACCCCACGAGAGCTAGGCCGGCGGCAGCCCTCAGCATCCACGGACACAGGAAACCACACGCCATGACACCGTACCAGCTGTCCAAGCCCCAGACAACCAGGAAGATGAGCAGCATAACCACCTGGGCCCTGTCGCACCAGGGATGCTCCTCGCCGAGCCTCGTCTCCACAGACAAAGTCATACAAGGGAATAAGGGACTGATCAACCGATATAGGCGATCTGGGAAAAACTGATCAGACGCTGGCTAGCTCAGCCGACGCCCAAGACGAAGCTCACGGCCAGTATGAGGAGCACCGAGACGTTTAGCAAGGCGAACACCAGGTCACGTTCAAATAGATGAGTCGTGGCAGACGCCACGATCCTGAGCAACGGCGTCCCGATGAGGATGAAGAACCCCATGAAAAGCACGTGGCTCGGCTCCAGGAAGGGGTCGCCGAACAGGACCCAGCTCACGCTCAGCACGCCGCTCGGGCACGACGCGTCCCCCGTGGCCAGAAGCAGCCCGAGCCCCATGACCATTAGGAGGCCGCTCACCACGACGCCGGTCCTGAGTAGCCTCGACACCGTAAGCTCTAGGAAGCGGACGCTATCCATCAGAAACCAACCCCCGACGCGATCATCCTGAGCCCCAGCAGCAGCAACACCGCGACGAACACCCGCTTAAGAAACACGCCCCTGAGGCGCCCCGTCACCCTCGCCCCAATGTAGGAGCCCACGAGGGTCCCCAGCACCACCGGGGCCGTCACGAAGCCGTCGCAGAACCCGTGCCTGATGTACACCAGTGCGCTGGCCGCCGCCGTGACGCCGATCATGAAGTTACTGGTGGCCACAGCCACCTTCATGGGGACGCTGCTCACCACGTTCATGGCCGGCACCTTGATGCCGCCTCCGCCTATGCCGAGGAGCCCGGAGATGATGCCCGCGACGTAGCTGACGCCGAAGGTGTTTAGAGTCCTCGTGACGCCGTAGCTTATCTTCTCGCCGCGGGCCTCGTCGTAGTACGAACCTCCCAGGCTGAGCCGCTCAGCCAGCCAGTCGTTGGGCTTGTTCACCCAGCTACGCCGGTTGTTCCTCAACTGGTACCACATCACGGTGGACGCGTAGATGAGGCTCAACCCGAACACCGTCTTCAGCAGCGACTCCGCAGCCATGGCCACGAAGCTCGCCCCGGTCAGCGCTCCCAGCGTCGTGGCCAGCTCCAGAAACATGCCCAGCCGCATGTTGGTGACCTCGTCTCTGACGTAGACGGAGGCGGAGGCGCTGCTCGTGGCCACGACGGCCACGATGCTGGCCCCCGAGGCTATGTGTATCGGGACGCCTAGAAGAAACACCATGAGAGGCACCATTATTACGCCGCCGCCCAGTCCGAGCAGTGCGCCTAGAAAGCCGGACCCCAACGCAATCATGAGGGCGTACACCGTGAAAAGGAGTTGCATGCCCCTTGGAGCGCCATTAAAACATATAACTCTTTGTAAAAAGCCTGAAAGGCGGCTTATTTCAAAAAACACGCCAAAAAAAGGTCCTCTACCAAAAAACATCCAAAAATAACCCAATATACAACCAACACTAGACCAATACCGCCTATCCTGGTGTAGGCCTCAGCCCATGGAGCTCATTATCACACGTCTCTCTCACCATTATCGCGGAGAGAAACGCTGTCAACAACAGGCCCGCTGAGACCGTCAACACAGACGCCTCAGCGCCGCTGCCTTCATAAACGTAGCCGAGGTAGGGGCGAGTATAGGGGAGATTATGCCCCCGCGGAAACCCAAGGCCA
>JAEHCT010000128.1 GCA_020697635.1 Candidatus Bathyarchaeota archaeon | reverse complement strand
AGCCCGCCGAGCAGGGTGAACAGCCTCTCATGCTCCTCCAGGTGGGTATCCCTGAAGATGTTGTCTAAGTGGTCGACGCTCTTCTTGGACTCGTAGACTGTAGCCAGCTCCAGCCCCTGGTCTCTGAGCCGCAGGTGAAGGCTCGGGAGCGGCTTTACATCGACCTTGCTCGGCTCTCCCAGGGGTACAATCAACACGTCTTCGGTGGATACGTTCTCCATGACCTCTCTCTCGCTGAGGCTGGGAACCAGCCCGCCGATTTCCTCTTCAACTAGTCTGTACCATCCGACGTATTTCCCTCTCCAAGTCATCTGCTTCACCGGGTGACCCAGAAGAAGGTGAGAGTCGCCTAAAAACGCATTGAGAAAAAAGAAAGGGTTTAGGAAGTTGAGGCCATGGTCCTTGCTTTGGCGCTCTTGCTTGGGGTCAGGGCCTCCGTGCTCTGGGTTTGGGGGTTTCTCCAGCCGAAGCCGATGGGGTGGGCCATGCCTCTCATGTGGAAGCCGTACATCTCTCCGTCGTGGCTCATGTAGCCTTTCATGGCCAGCCTTACGCCGAGTCGTGCTCTGCTTATCCTTCCGATGGCCCATAGGCTCAGGTCTTCGCCTTGGAGCTTCATCACGAACACGCCGTCGCTGCATAGGACGGCTACTCCCTTGACGCCTACGCGTTCACCGTTGTGGCCGACGATGCCCCAGACGATGTCGTAGACTGTGCCGTACTCCGTCGTCTTGACCTTGGTGGCCGCGAACACTGTGCCAACCGGGGTCGCCAGGTTGGACTCCTCTACGTCCGCTTCGCCTAGAGGCCACGAGGAGCCGTGGGCGCGGGCTATCCACAGCGGGCTCGCCGTGTCGCCGTCCTCTACATCCGGTGCGTTCTCTGCTGCGCTGATCCTGTCATCGATCTCGTCCTCGCTGAGGTCGTCGATGTCCATGAGCTCAGGCTTCGCCAGCTGAAGCCGGTTCTGTATCCTAGCCTTAAGGGACTGTTTGATGCGCTGTGCGCGCTGGGCCCGATTAACAAAAGCCTCGGGCTGGGGGGCGGTATCGTCCTTGGCGGCAGCCATCGCCGGCATCGCCGTGAGGACAGAGGCCACTATGAGGGCCATCACCAAGAGGGTTTTGGTTCTCGTCTTCATTTTTAACCAGAGGACCCTAACGCGTAAGTATACCATAAGGAACCCCGTGGACGCGGTGTTTCAAAACCGGAACCCCTGTTTCACCCGTGGTAAACCCTATAATCAGCCGGGTGTGAACCGTATCCGTGGACACGTCAGCCGAGGAAAACAGGCGCTGCATCATGGAGGTGCTTTACAGGCACCGGGCTTCCGGTGGAGGCACGGTGAGTCTGGAGGACATGAGGTCACTGGGGTTCATCGACGCGGAGAGGCTGCTTGAAGACGTGGAGTACCTTGAGGCGCTGGACTACGTGGGGCTTCTTGATGGGCGCGTCGGCCTCACCGAGCGGGGGTTCTCGTTGATGGAGAACCGGGAGTTCAGCTTCTGCCCGCACCTCTGAGGCCGGAGAGCTGCACGATCAAGACGCCCACGAAGACGGCTGCCATCCCGAGCATCTTCTGCGCCGTGAGCTTCTCGCCCAAGAAGATCACTGATAGAATGGCTATCTGGATCAGCATGGTGTTCTGCAGGATCGAGATCTCGAAGGCCTCCACCCTCTGGAGCGCGTGGTTCCACAGGAAGAACGCGGCCGCGGTGTTCACCACCCCTAGCCAGAGCACTATCACCCAGCCGCCGAGGCTGAGCGCGGTGAACCCCTCGTATACCCAGGCCGAGCCCGCTATGAATACGGTGCCTATGCCCATGGCGAACGCCGATAGTCCCAGGGCCCCTATCTCTCTAGGCTTGAAGAAGGCTCGGCCGGCGACCAGATACGCGGCCCACCCGAGCCCCGAGACGAGAGTAATGATCACGCCGGTGAGGCTGTCGGCAGGGATTCCGCCGAAGTATATGTAGGCGCCGGCGATCACGAAGGCTATCCCGGCTACCTGCCGCAGGGTCGGCGTGGTCTTCAGGAACACGAGCCCCAGGATTAGGACGATGACGGGGGTGAAGTTGAGGATGAACGTCACCGTGACGGCGGGGAGGTGGTATAGGCCGACGCATTGCAGTCCCTGCGCGACGGAGTAGCCTGTTATGCCTAGGAAAACCAGTTTAAGGGCGGCTCGCATGTCTAGAGCCCTGTGTTCGCCTCGCAGCACGGCCGCCGGGACGAGGACGAGGGACGCGACGACGTAGCGGAGGGAGACAAGCAGGAGGGGGCTGATCTCTGTGAGCCCGATCTTGGTGAGTATGTAGCTGGTCGACCAGAGGAACGTCACGAGGAGCGCCTCCAGGAGCGCGCCAAGCCTTCCCTGAGCCATTGTGTTGCATTGTCTGTGCCTCTATTTAAGCAGCTTCAACACGGTGTCTGCGAAAGTCTTTATCGTGCATCCTCCTCTATTTCCTGTATGAACGTCGAAGAGAGAATCAAGGAGCTCGGCATAGAGCTCCCGGTGGCCCCGGCGCCCAAGGGCAACTACATCGGGGCCAAGTGGGCCGGCAACATCGCCTTCAGCTGCGGCCAGGGGCCCTTCACCACAACGAAACGCGGCATGGTGGGCGAGGATCTCACCGTCGAGGAGGGGTATCAGGGCGCGCGGGAGACCGCGATGAACTGCCTTTCTCAGCTCAAGAAGCAGCTGGGCAGCCTGAACAGGATAAAGCAGGTGCTCCAGGTCGTGGGGTTCATCAACAGCGCGGAGGGCTTCATGGATCAACCTAAGGTGCTCAACGGGTTCACGGATCTTCTCGTCGAGATATGGGGCGACTACGAGGGTAGGCCTGCGAGGGCGGCGCTGCCGGTTCACCACCCTGGCTGGATATGCGTCGAGGCCTGGCTGGTGGTGGAGCTGCACCCCGAGGAGTAGCCTCCTTTCTTCATCCCTGTTTTATTCTTGTTATGTCAAGTATTCCCCGGTGAGCCATGGGTAGGCTTGAAGGCAAGGTGGCGGTGATCACCGGCGGCGCCTCTGGCATCGGGGAGGCTTCTGTGAGGCTGTTCGCCGCAGAGGGCGCGGAGATGGTGGTCGCCGACGTTCAGGATGAGAGGGGTGGGAGGCTGGCGTCCGAGCTGGGCGCAGAGTATGTCCACGCGGACGTGACCCGGGAGGAGGACGTCGAGGCCGCTGTTTTCCACGCAGTCGACGTGTTCGGCCGCCTCGACTGTATGTTCAACAACGCGGGGGTCGCGGGGGCGGTGGGCCCCATCGAGTCCGTCACGGTGGAGGCGTTCGACAGGACGGTCTCGGTGCTGTTAAGGGGCGTCTTCCTAGGCGTCAAGCACGCCGCGCCGGTGATGCGGGCCCAGGGGGGCGGCAGCATCGTCAACACGGCGAGCGTCGCCGCAGTGAGAACCGGATACGGGAACCACGTCTACAGCGCCGCCAAGGCTGGGGTGGTGCAGCTCACGAGGTCGGTGGCCATGGAGCTGGGCGAGGACAACGTGAGGGTGAACTGCGTTCTCCCGGGGTTCATACCCACCCCCATGATCGCCCGTGCGAGGGGGGTGCCCCTCGGGGAGGCCGACGGCAAGCTGGATGTGATAGCCGAGGCGTTCAGGGATGCCCAGCCTATAAGGCGGCCTGGGCATCCGGACGACGTCGCTAAAGCGGCTCTCTGGTTGGCGAGTGACGACTCCGGCTTCGTCAACGGCCACGCGTTGGTGGTCGACGGCGGCGTCTCGGGGGGCAGGATGTGGAGCGACTACCAGCATGCCGTCGAGGGCTTGGAGAGGAAGCTGGGCCTCAGGGGCTGATCCTTTTCCGGAGGTCCTCCAGCTCGGTCTCCGCGCTCTCGTTGAGCTGGGTGAGCCTGTTTTTCCTCCACTGGATGCGGGCTTCTATGAAGTCCTCTGGGGTGAGGTGGTCTGTGAACTGGGGTGCCGCCGGGTCGTCTGCTTCTCTCTGGAAGATGTTGCCGAAGTCGGTTGATTGGCCGCCGGTCTCTACGAGTTTCTTGACTTGTTCCCTGCACTTGGCGCACTTTTCGACGTGTTCCAGGAGGCTGAGCTCGTCGTGGTTCTCCACGATGAACTTAAGGTAGCTGCCTTCGAGGCGTTGGAGGTTTAGCTGCTCGCAGTCTTCCATGTCTGGGTATGCGACGCTACCCGGGTTTATTTATTGGGTTGGCTCCAGGTTCTGGGTTGGTATCCAGCCTTCCCTGTCTCGGTCTCTGCAGAGGGTCCAGTACTTTACCTCGGTGACGTACTCGAGTATCTCCCCCGGCTCGACGGTGAGCTCCCTGGTGTCGTAGTCCGTGGTTATGGTTCCTTCTTCGCCGTCGACGTTGAGGTACTCCTCCGGTATCCACGACCATGCGCCCTCGTGGTCTTGGCACCAGTGCCAGCCGGGCATCTCGGGGTCTTCGCGTCCCACCTTGACCCTGTCGCCTTTCTTGAAGGCGACGTTGTAGCTGAAGGACGCCTTGTGGGGCTTCACCACCTTGAGCCTCATGGTTTTTCGTCCTCCGTGGCGGATTTGAGGTTTGTGGGCTGTTGTCTAGCATCCATGTTACCGGTTATGTCAGGAAATTTTTTTTGTTGGTAGGTTTCATGTCTGGGGTGTTCTGGTGCTTTTTTCATGGGGTGAGGCTTGTTTTCTGCTTTGATTTTAAGCGCACGCGTGCACATCAGATTAATAGTGCGCTCCCAGTCATCTTATTTAAAGATTGAACACGATTAGAGAAATCCGATCATCCAGTTAC